>JACFNW010000208.1 GCA_019454665.1 Fimbriimonadaceae bacterium
CCCTCGGCCAGCGCCGCCAGTTCACGCGTCACGCCTTCGACCGCCGCTTCGAACAAGACCTTGCCCTTGGCTGCCGTGGCAAGCGTCGCGTAGCCGTACGACCCCTCCTCGGTCTCCTCGTCGAAGTGCAGCACCAGACCCCGGATGGGCGGGTCGGGTTCCATGCCGTCGTCGCGCAGACGGTCCGTGCGCACGAGTTCGGGGCGCAGGTGCAGGATCATGCTGGCCTCGGCTTCGCACGCGTGGCGGATGCCCTTGATCGGCCCTTCCAGCACGGCATACGCGTCCGGCGGCACGAACGCGAAGTAGCCCGAGTGGCCCAGCGTGAGTTCGGGGTACTTGGCCTTGAGGTTGCGCAACACCATCGAATTGGCGTCCGTGTTCCCACCGTGCCCGTTCAGCACGTAGAACCGGTGGAATCCGTGCGGGATCAGCGACTCGATCACGGCGTCAACCGCGCCCATGTAGGCCTCGAACGAGTTGGACAGCGTGCCCGGGAACGCCAGGTGGTGCGCGGACGCGCCCAGCCACAGCGTCGGGGTGAGCAGAACCTCTTCAGAGAGCCGCGCCTCGACGGCCTCGGCCACTGCGGTCGCGAGGATGGAATCGGTGAACAGGGGCAGGTGGGGCCCGTGCTGTTCAAGCGAGCCGGTCGGGATGAGGACGACCATGTCGCGAGAGAGGTCGCGCACGTCGGGCCAAGCGAGGTCGCGCAGGTGCATGGCTCATTCTAGCGGGTCATCATCGTGCCAATGCCCGCATCGGTGAAGACTTCGATGAGCAACGCGTTGGCCGTCTTGCCGTTGAGCAGGTGCACGCCGCCCACGCCGTCGTCCAGAGCTTCAAGAGCGGCCTCGAGTTTGGGGATCATGCCGTCGCTCGCCTTGCCGTTCGCGATGAGCTGACGGGCTTGCGCCGCCGAGAGCCGCGTGATGAGCGAGGAGGGATCGTTGCGGTCGCTCAGCACGCCGTCGGTGTCGAGCATCAGCACGAGCTTGGTGGCATGGAGCGCCCCCGCGATGGCGGACGCGGCGGCGTCGGCGTTCACGTTCATCGCGTTGCCCTCGGCGTCGGTGCCCACCGAGCACACGACGGGCACGAACCCGCCGTCGAGGAGCGTGCCCAAGATGCCGGGGTTGACCTGCACCACCGAGCCGACGCGCCCGAGTTCCTCCGAAACGGGCTCGGCGACGAGCAGGTTGCCATCGCGTCCGCTCACGCCAACGGCTTGCCCGCCCGCCTGTTGGATTTCGCTGACGAGCGACTTGTTCGCCCGTCCAAGGGCCATCTCGACGACCTCCATCGTGGCGTCGTCGGTGACGCGCAGCCCGCCCACGGTCTGCTTGGAGATGCCGAGCTTCTGGAGCCATTTGTCGATCTCCGGCCCGCCTCCGTGGACGAGGATGGGCTTGATGCCGACGAGTTGGAGCATCAGCACGTTGCGCGTGAGCGTGCGCAGGTGGCGCGGGTCGCGCAAGGCGCTGCCGCCGTACTTGATGACGAACGTGGCGCCTTGGAACTTCTGGATGTAGGGCAGGGCCTGGTTGAGGATTTCGCCTTGAAACGTGGCGTCGGGCATCGGCACGGCTGGTTCTACCTGATCGGGGGCCGAGGGAAGCTGGAAGACGGAAGGAGGAAGACCCGCGCAGACCGTGGCACCCCCGGGCGCCTGGATTCGGGGTGCCACGGCCTGACCGGGCTTGGTTGTCTTGCGATGGTCGGGGTGTTTCTGCCCGGCAGGCCGTGCCTGGACTCGGCGATGGGATCACGGTCTGGCGGGACGGGAGGTGATGGGCTTTCGTAAGGTCGGGACCCGCACAGACCGTGGCACCCCTGTCTGGTCTCGGCGATGGGATCACGGTCTGGCGGGGACCACAGTCAACCACCGGCGAACGGCCTCGACCCGCGCAGACCGTGGCACCCCTTGATCCGCCTGGTTCGGACCTGCGCTAGAATGGTAAGTGCCATGAGGAAGCTCGCGGGAGTTTTGGTCGTTGCGGCGCTGCTGGCGCTCGTGTGGTTCGGCGTGCGCCGGGGGGTCAATCATCACGCCTGGAACGCCGCCGCCGATTACGATGCCGCCATGCTGGCGGCGAAGGAGGCGGGACTCGAACTCGACTTCAAGAGGGCCCTGCCCACCGCTCCGCCCGAACGGAACGCGGGACCGGACTACCGCGCGTTCGTGGCGTGGGCCAGGAGCGCGGACAAAGCCGAGCGCGAAGCCTATGGCATCGCCGCCAGCGGCCGAGTCGGCTCGCGGCTCGTCAGCGACACCGAGGCTTCTCAAGCCATCGCCACCCTCCGTCCCGCGCTTGAAATCGCCGAACGCGCCTTGTCCAAGCCGGTCTGCGCCTTCGAGCGAGACTGGTCGGATCCGGTCGGCACCCTGCTTCCCGAGTACGCCGACATGAAGCAGTTAGCCAAGATCATGGCCTCGGAGGCGCGATTGCACGCCAAGGCCGGCCGGCGCGATGCGACCCTGCGCGCCCTGACGGGCATCCGGCGCGTTTCGGAGCATGCCGACGACGAACCCATCCTCATCGCGACGCTCGTGTCGGTGGCGATCCGAGCCATCGGCGACCACACGCTCCTCGAAGTGGTCGAAGCCCAACCGCAATGGGCGGGTGACCCCGAGTTCGTCGCCCTGACCGAGGCGACGCCGCGCGACTTGCGGGCGGGCCTGCCGGGCGAAGTCGCCATGGTGCTCGATGTGGATTTCGGCGACGCCCAACTGATGCGGCACTTCACCTCGGAAGGCCAGCCGCAAGAGGGCGAAGCCCCCATGCCCAAGCTGGACGACTTCACCTACCGGCTGGTGGACCGGGACGCCTTGCGCAAGGGCGTGAGGGCGAGGCTGCTTCGTTTCTACACGGACTTCTACGTCGCCGCCGACCCCAAGCACGACCTGCCCACCCGATTCAATGCGATCCGCGACTTGGAGACGCAATTGCAGGCTCAGGCGAAGAAGGAAGGCTTGGTCGGCAAGCGCGTCGAACTCTTCGCTCCCATCATGGCGGGCTGGGTTCAATCGGTGGGGCGCGAACAAGCGCGCATGGCCATGATGCCCGCGATCCTGGAGATCGTCGCCAAAATGGGACCGCGACCGAAGTTCGAGACTCGCCCACCGACGATGCCCACCGACCCTTGGACGGGCATGCCCTGCCTGTTCGAGGCGACGGCGGGCGAAGGATTCCGCTTCCGTTCGTTCGGCCCGAATGGCTTGGACGACATGGGCCAGGGCGACGACATCGAGGTCTCGTTCCCCACGTCGTTCAAGCGACCAAGGCAGCCGATGAGCGATTCGCCCACAGCCTAGCCTAGTACAATCCGTTCATGAACGCGACCGTCCTCGGCGCCGGCAGTTGGGGCACGGCGCTCGCCATTCTCCTTGCCCGCAACGGCATCGAGGTCGCGCTCGTGGGTCGAGACGAAGACGAGATGCGTTCGATGGCGGCTTCGCGGGAGAACGTCCGGTATCTGCCGGGGTTCGCCATTCCTCAAAACGTCCGCTACTGCGCGTTGAGCGAGGTCCCCGAGCAGGCCGAACTGTGGGTCGTCGCCGTGCCTGCCGGCGCCGTTCGGGCGATGCTCCCCCATGTTCGCGGCGAAGCCGCGCTCGTCGCCCTGGCCAGCAAAGGCATTGATCCCACGCAAGCCCTGCTCATGCACGAGTTGCTCGCCACGCACCCGACGACGAAAAGCGCAAGGGTCGCCGCGCTCAGCGGGCCGAATCTGGCCGTCGAAATCGTACGCGGCATTCCCACCGCCGCCGTTGCCGCGTCGCCCGACTTGGATGTCGCCGATCGGGTCCGCGCGGCGTTCTCCGGACCCACGTTCCGCGTGTACGTCTCGCGCGATCTGGTCGGGGTCGAGCTGGCCGGTGCGCTCAAGAACGTGCTCGCCATCGCCGCGGGCGTTTCGGATGGCCTGGGTTTTGGCGACAACTCGAAGGGTGCCTTGCTCGCGCGGGGCCTTTACGAGATGACCAAGCTCGGTCTCGCGATGGGCGCAAAACTGGAAACGTTCATGGGCATCGCGGGCGTGGGCGACCTGTTCGCGACGGCCAACAGCCGCCTCAGCCGCAACTACCGCGTCGGCTACGCGTTGGGCCAAGGGCAGTCGCTGCACAACGCACTCGACGAAGTCGGGCAGGTGGCCGAAGGCGTGGCGACCAGCGAGTGCGTCGGCGTGTTGGCCCGAAGGCACGGCGTGGAGATGCCCGTGTTCGAGGCGATCGAGTTGGTGATCCGCGGGCGCATCCGCCCGCTCGAAGGCGTTTCGCGCCTGATGGAGCGTTTGCCGAAGGAAGAGGCGATTCTGGTGGGCCCGGAGTCCCATCTGGAGCACCGCCTGGATGTGTCATAGTCACTCGCGTTATGCGAATGGTTCTGCTTTAAGTCGGCCTTACTCCTCCGACCGCGCCCCCACTTTCCGGCCGAATCAACCGGGGCGTCGTCCACGACCGACCCAAGAACCGTTCCCTTATGCTTGCCACCGATATCCTGCGCCATCGCGGCTTCAAGAACCTCTGGCTGGGCCAACTCATCTCCCAGATCGGGGACTCGCTGTACTTCGTGGTCTTCATGTTCATGGTCAAGAAGATCACGGGCAACGACGCAATGGTCGGCTTGGTCGGCGCGTGCGAGACCCTGCCTTACGTTCTTTTCGGCCCCTCGGCGGGCGTGCTGGCGGACAAGTTCGACCGCAAGCGCATCATGTGGCTCTCGGACATCGCCAGCGGGACGTTCCTGCTGAGTCTTGGCGCGCTGGTGTTCCTAGCGCCGACCACGCCGGTTTGGCTGCTGGCTTCGACCGCCTTCGTGATGTCCACGCTCCGCGCCGTGTTCCTCCCGGCCAAGAGTGCGGCGATTCCGGCGCTCGTCCCGGCTGCCGAACTGCTCAAGGCCAACTCGTTCAGCACGGCCACGCAGAACATGGTGCCCATCATCGGGCTCGGCCTGAGC
>JACFNW010000209.1 GCA_019454665.1 Fimbriimonadaceae bacterium
GTCGCTCCGACCGACGCCCAGAATGAACTCGCGCACCGCACCCTCCGGGCCGGCGTATTGCAGGCTGGCGAACGTGCCCAAGGTGGCGAACGCCAGCAGCGCCGCCGTGAGCAGTCCCGACCAAGAGGTCTTGCGAACCATACCGGCCCAGCCTACCGCACGGCGCGTCGAGGTTGGGCTAAGATCGGGGCATGACGACCGTCGCTGCTCTGGTCCTCCTCGCCACCACCTGGGGCTCCGTTCAGGATGCCAAGGGCCCGGTCGCCGAGCACGGGCGACTGCAGGTCAAGGGCAACCGCATCGTGGGTCAGCACGGCAAGCCGGTCAGTTTGGCCGGGATGAGCCTGTTCTGGAGCCAGTGGATGCCCCAGTACTACACGGCCGAGACCGTGGCCTGGCTCAAGAAGGATTGGAACGCGACGGTGGTGCGGGCGGCCATCGCCGTGGGATCGGGCGGCTACCTAACCCACCCCGATGCCGAGATGAAGAAAGCCCAGACCGTCGTGGACGCCGCGATCAAGGAGGGGCTCTATGTGATCGTGGACTGGCACTCCCACGACGCGGAGAAGTACCCCGAGGCTGCCGAGCGGTTCTTTGGCGAACTGGCCAAGAAGTACGGGGACAAGCCCAACATCATCTACGAAACGTACAACGAGCCCGTGAGGGTGAGTTGGAAGGACGTGTTGAAGCCCTACCACGAGCGCGTGATCCGGGCCATCCGCGCCCACGACAAGCACAACCTGATCGTCGCGGGCACGCCTTTCTGGTCGCAGAACGTGGACGACGTGATCGGCGCGCACTTGGACGACCCCAACACGGCCTACACCCTGCACTTTTACGCCGGGACCCACAAGCAGGAGCTTCGCAACAAGGCGCAGAAGGCGCTCGATGCCGGGCTGGCCCTGATGGTCACCGAGTGGGGCACCGTGAACGCGAACGGCGACGGCGCGATCGACCGCGAGAGTACGGCGGCCTGGGTGGCCTTCATGCGCGCCAACCACCTGAGCCACTGCAACTGGTCCATCGCCGACAAGGTGGAAGGCGCGGCGGCGTTGAAGCCGGGCGCCTCGGGCAAGGGCGGCTGGAAGGACGAGGAGTTGACCGACTCGGGCCGCTTCGTGCGCGAACTCATTCGAACGTGGTCCGCCTCGGGCGGCTAGGCCTCAGCGTTCAGGGGTTGGCCTTGGCCAGAGCGTCTACGGCGAATCGGCGACGTATGAGAACCTGACTCATCGTGTTGCGCGGGTTTCGGTGTGGCGCGACCGACTCCGCGGGCCGGTGCATGTGTAGCCATTTATATGCCATTCAGTCTATAAATGGGTATAAATAGAGCGTGGACCGCATCCTCAATCCCTTCTCGCCGGGTGCCGGTGCCCCACCACCCGAGTTGGTTGGCCGTGGCCCGATCCTTGAGCAGGCGGAGGTTTTGTTTGCCCGTGTAATCGCGGGCCGCACTGAGCGCAGCATGCTGATGACCGGACTCAGAGGGGTCGGTAAGACTGTGTTGCTGAACGAGATCGCGAGGATGGCTTCCCAAACTGCGTTCCACACCATTTACCTCGAAGCGCCCGAGGACAAGGGCTTGCCCGACATGCTCGCCCCCAAACTAAGGACTCTTCTCTACGATTTGGATAGGATTCAGGGGATCAGCGAGAAGGTCAAGCGGAGCCTCAGGGTCTTTCGCGCCTGGCTGGGTACGCCACAGGTGACGGTGAACGACGTCACTTTCGGGCTTGGTTACGACCCCGAAGTCGGAGTGGCGGACTCCGGAGACCTTGAGTCCGATCTTGGAAGCCTCTTCGAAGCCATCGCGGAAGCTGCCCAAGACAGGGGCCGTGGTGTGGCATTGCTGATCGACGAGGTTCAGTACCTTAGCCCTGTAGAACTTCGCGCACTCATCGTGGCCATGCACCGCATGCAGCAACGCCGGCTGCCGTTCGTGTTTGTGGGTGCGGGACTTCCGACTCTACCGGGTTTGGCCGGGGATGCGAAATCCTACGCAGAACGGCTGTTCCAGTATCCTGTGGTTGGAGCACTCTCCAAGGAACACTCCTTTGAAGCGCTCGTGGAGCCCGTGCAGTCACTGCAGGCGGACTTCACCGAGGAGGCCCTGGAGGAGATCTTCTCTCAGACGGATGGCTACCCCTACTTCCTCCAAGAGTGGGGCTACCAATGCTGGAACATCGCGAGTGCGTCGCCCATCAACTTGGACGACGTGAGGCAAGCCACCAAGAGGGTCATCCCAAGGCTCGACGAGAGCTTCTTCAGGGTGAGGTACGACAGGCTCACCCCCGCCGAGCGCCGATATCTGCGCGCGATGGCCGAACTGCCGCAGCCCTGTAAGTCTGGAGACGTTGCCAGCCTGCTGAATGTGAAGACGACCAGCATGGGGCCAATACGAGCGCAACTGATGTCCAAAGGGATGGTGTACAGTCCCGCCCACGGCGACCTTGCTTACACCGTGCCTCTGTTCGGGGACTTCATGAGGCGTGCGATGCCCTGGCCCTGAGTTGGCGAGGCGCTTGCGCCGCCAGGACGCCCTCTGGAAGTCGCGGCGCTTCGGATGGATCAGGACGTGCCATGGGCAATCTTCAGCAGGGTGCCCTCGAACGCGCCGAAACATTCCCATACGCTTCGCCGAGCGAAAGCGTTGCATCAAAAGGTCCCAGCACGCAGGATTGGAGGCGTTCGGCATGGAATGCTAGGCACAGACTCGCGAGCATCCAGCACTGCGGGTCAGAGGTGCCTATTTGCGAGTCGGCGTACTGACCGAAACACAGCCGGGCGAGCGCAGGGTTGCGCTGACCCCGGAAACCGTCAAGAACCTCGTGTCGCACGGATTCACCGTCGCCGTTCAATCGGGCGCGGGCGATGCGGCCTCCTTCCAAGACCAGAGCTACCGCGACGTCGGGGCGGACGTGCTCCCCTCGGCCCAAGCGGTCGCCGACGCGGCCGACATCCTGGTCCGCGTCAGCGGGCCCTGGGACAAGGACGGCGTCGCCCCCGTCTGGGGCAAGCCTGGCTCCATGTTCCTGTCCTTCCTGATGCCCCAAACGAATCCGGGTGTCGTGGACAGTCTGGTCAAGCACCAAATCACCGGCTTCTCGATGGACTTGATTCCGCGCATCACGCGTGCCCAGCGGATGGACGCGTTGAGCGCGATGAGCACCATCGCGGGTTACAAGGCCTCGCTGCTGGCCGCCTCCCGCCTTCCCAAGTTCTTCCCCCTGCTGATGACGGCCGCGGGCACCGTGCCTCCCGCCCGCGTCCTCGTCATCGGCGCCGGCGTGGCTGGGCTGCAGGCCATTGCCACGTGCAAGCGCCTTGGTGCGACGGTCGAGGCGTTCGACGTCCGCCCAGCGGTCAAGGAGCAAGTCGAGAGCCTTGGCGCGAAATTCGTTTCGATGGATATCGTCCTCGACGACGCGCAGGACGCCTCGGGCTATGCCAAGGAGGTCTCGGGCGACACCCACGCCAAGGAACTCGACCTGATCGCCTCGCGGCTGGCGCGGAACGACGTCGTCATCACCACGGCGCTCATCCCCGGCAAGCCCGCGCCCGTGCTCATCACGCGCGAGATGGTCGGCAGAATGCCCCGCGGCGGCGTGATCGTTGACCTGGCCGCCCCCAACGGCGGCAACTGCGAGGCGACGGTTCCCGGCGAGGAGGTCGTCGCCGACGGGGTGACCGTCTGCGGTCCGCTGCACCTGCTCTCCGAGATGGCGCACGACTCGAGCATGATGTACTCCAAGAACGTCGCCGAATTCCTGATGAACCTGGCTCCGGAGGGCCAGCTGAAACTCGACATGGAAGATCAAATCATCCGGGACACGATGGTGACCCACGAGGGACGCATCGTCCACGAGCCCACGCGGCTGCTGATGCAAAAGGAGGCGGGCTCGTGAGCATCGTCGAACTCGCAACGGTCCTGATTCTCGCCGTGTTTGTGGGGCTGGAGGTCATTTCCAAAGTGCCCCAAACGCTCCACACGCCCTTGATGTCGGCCACGAATGCGATCCACGGGGTCATTCTGGTGGGCGGCATCATCGTCCTCGGTACGGCCGAAGGCCCGATGATGCTGACCCTCGGCACTGCGGCGGTGATCTTCGGAACGCTCAACGTCATCGGGGGCTTCGCGGTCACCGACCGCATGCTGCAGATGTTCAAGGCGCGCAAACGGGAGGGTGGGCGATGAACAAAGAACTCATTGACATCGCTTATCTGGCGGGCGCGGTGTGCTTCATCCTCGCGATGAAGCTGATGAACTCGCCCCGCACGGCGCGCAAGGGCAACCAACTCGCCATGCTCGGCATGGGCATCGCGATCGGCGCGACGTTCTTCAACCCGGACATCAAGCAAGAGAACCTGATCTGGATCGCCGGAGCGGTCGCGGTCGGCACGATCGGCGGCCTGATGGCGGCCTACAAGGTGCAGATGACGGCCATGCCTCAAATGGTCGCCCTCCTGAACGGTCTGGGAGGCGGCGCGGTGGCCTTGGTCGCCCTGTTCGAGTTCTTGGCCGCCGGCCACGGCGGGGAAGCTCCCGACACCGTGCAGCGCGTGACGACCGTCCTCTCGGCCATCATCGGCACGATCAGCTTCTCGGGAAGCCTCATCGCTTACGGCAAACTTCAGGAACTCCTTCCGGGTCGGCCTCTGACGTTCAAGGGGCACTCGACCGTGAACCTGTTGTTGGCTGCGTTCACGTTGGCGCTGGCCGCGATGATCCTGTTCTTCGGCTTGGTGACCCCTGCGGCGTTCATCACGCTGATGGTCCTGTCGCTGGTGCTGGGCATCTCGGCGGTGTCGCCCATCGGCGGTGCGGACATGCCGGTGGTCATCTCGCTGCTCAACTCGTTCACGGGATGCGCGGCGGGCTTGGCGGGCTTCGTGTTGCTCAACACGTCGCTGCTCATCGGCGGCGCGTTGGTCGGCGCGAGCGGTC
>JACFNW010000210.1 GCA_019454665.1 Fimbriimonadaceae bacterium
CCTCAGCTTCGGATACCTCCTTCGTGGGTCTGGCCTTTGGACCAGTTGCGGGCTGCTGCTCGCGTTGATCAGCATCGGCTGCCTGGTCTGGATGCACCTCGTCATTCTGCGGATGGGCAAGCGCCAGGACGCCTCCGCTTCACGTTAGGAAACCCTCATGGCTCAACCCGACAAACCTTCGTCAACGACTTGGACACCAGAAGACGCCGCGTTTTGGGACGCCCAAGGGTCGCGAGTCGCCTGGCGCACGCTCTGGATCACAACGTACTGCCTGCTGCTCTCGTTCGCAACGTGGTTCATGGTCAGCGCGATCGTCGTCAAACTCACGGGCGTTGGCTACAAGTTCGACACACAGCAGCTGTTCTGGCTGAACGCCATGCCCGGCTTGGCGGCAGGAACGCTGCGCATCGTCCACACCTTTCTCATTCCTGTTTTTGGTACAAAGAAGACCGTCGCCGTTTCGACGCTTCTGCTCCTCATCCCCTCGATCGGATGGGGTATGGCGGTGGCCAAGCCGGACACCACGTTCGCGACGTTCATGGTCCTGGCCTTTCTCGCCGGTTTGGGCGGCGGCAACTTCAGTTCGTTCATGCCCAGCACCAGCCTGTTCTTCCCCAAGCGCCTTCAGGGAACGGCGCTCGGGCTTCAGGCGGGCATCGGCAACTTCGGCGTGAGCGTGACGCAGTTCGTGGTGCCTTGGGTCATCGGCATGGCCATGGTCGGCTCGCCGCAGGCGTTCACCCAGAAGGACAAGACGAGCGACATCTGGCTTCAAAACGCGGCCTACGTCTGGGCGCCGTTCATTCTGGTCGGCGCGATTCTGGCGTGGTTCGGGTTGCGGAGCGTTCCCGTCAAGGCCACGTTCCGCGAGCAACTCGACATCTTCCGCGAAAAGCACACGTGGATCATGACCTCGCTCTACATCATGACCTTCGGTTCGTTTTCGGGCTATTCGGCGGCCTTCCCCTTGCTGATCGGCAAGGTGTACGGCAAGTTCCCCGATGCGCCCGAGCCCTTGAAGTTCGCGTTCCTTGGGCCGTTGGTCGGCGCGGGGGTTCGGGCGGCCTTCGGGCCGATCAGCGACAAACTCGGCGGCGCCCGAGTGACCGCGCTGAGCGGTGTCGGCTTGCTGGGTTGCGCCTTGGGCGTGACCGGTTACACCAACCCGACGAGTTTGGAGCAGTGGCCCGGATTCCTCGGCTTCATGCTCGGCCTGTTCTTCTTCAGCGGAATCGGTAACGCCAGCACGTTCAAGCAGATGCCCATGATCTTCCCACCGCGTCAAGCAGGAGGCGTCATCGGCTGGACTTCGGCCATCGCGGCCTACGGTCCGTTCGTGTTCTCGGTGGCGTTTGGGGCGATACTGGCCAACACGGGTTCCCCCACAGCCTTCTTCTACGGGGCTGCGGCGTTCTACGCCCTGAACATCATGCTCAACCACTGGTTCTACGCGCGCAAGGGCGCGGAGAAGCCCTGCTGATCGGCCCACTGCCGTCAATGGCGATGGACCATGATCCAGACAAATGGACGCCATCGGTCATCTCGTTGCGGGCCTCGCGTTCGTCGCACTAGGCTTGGCCGCCGCGGCCTTGCAGGTTTGGCTTTGGCGATTTCCGATGGTGCCCGACCCATCGGGTCGCGACCCGCACGGGGTTTCGACCGCACCGCGCTCCTGGACGAACGTGCATCGGGGCCTTGGCTACGTCTTCCTATTGGTCCTGATCGCCATGCTCGTCCCGATGGTGCCGCGATTGTGGACCTATGACGAGGACGGATGGACGGGTGCGGCGATCCTCCACGCTGCTCTCGGTGGGTTGATCCTCATGGTCGTCGCGGCGAAGATCGCCATCATTCGGAGGTTTCAGAGGTGGGGGCACCTCTTGCCGTGGCTCGGTGGGACCCTCGTTCTGGCTTCCCTGATTCTGGTCGGCTCGGCGGCCGTGCCCGTTCAGAGCGTCATGGCCGGCGCAACGCCCGAAGTCCGTTCGGTCCTCGCAACGGGTTGCATCCGCTGCCACGGACTGAGCACCGTGGCCAGAGGCGCCGAGGACCACGGCTGGGGCGAAATGCTGGCCAAGATGCGCAAGAAGGCCGCCAAGCGCAACCAAGGCGATCCAACCCGAGGCTTGTCTGGTGCACTTGAAGCCCACCTCCAACGCGTGTTACCTTCTGAAGCCCACCACGACCGAGAGTCCGAAGTCGAGGAGTCCGAAGGCGAAGAGGACGACGACTAACCGAGACCTACCGTGACGAGCTATCGGGGCGCCCCAACCCGCGCAAGAGTCGTCTCTTGCGCCATGATTGAGCGGTGAACCGCCGCGAGTTTCTCCACGTCGCCGCAGCAGCGGGCGTCGCGCCGCTTCTCCCCGCCTCGAACGTCTCGGCAGGGATAGCGAGCCCGAGCGCCGAAACCAACCCCGTGACACGACGCCACTTCGTCTGGACCGGGCCCAACGGCAGAGCCTCCGAAGCCGATCTCAAGCAGAAGTACCGCGACCTCAAAGCGCACGGACTCACCGGAGTGTTTCTGGGCGGATTGGACAAGCGAGAAGTCGCCGCGATCCGCGAGGCGGGCCTCGAAGCGCACATCTGGATGTGGACCACGAACCGGGGCGACCAATGGATCCGCGACAACCATCCCGACTGGTACATGGTCAGCCGCTCGGGCAAGTCTTGCTTCGACAAGCCGCCCTATGTGGACTACTACCGCTGGATCTCGCCCGTGATCCCCGGCGTGCAGGACTACCTTTGCGAGAAGGTCGCCGTGATCGCGACCGCGGAAGGCGTGAACGGCGTCCATCTGGACTACGTCCGCTACCCCGACGTCATCCTTCCGCGCGCCCTGTGGGAGACATACAAGCTCGACCAGACGGAAGAGCTTCCGGACTACGACTTCTGCTACTCCGAGCACACGCGCAAGGCGTTCAAGGAGGCCACGGGCCGCGACCCGATGGAGATCAAGGACCCGGCCCACGATCAGCATTGGCTCAAGTTCCGCTACGATTCGGTGACCCATCTGGTCAAGAAGCTGGTGGCCGTCGCGCACGAGCACAAGAAAGAGATCACGGCGGCCGTGTTCCCCACGCCCAGCATGGCCCGCATGATCTGCCGACAAGATTGGGCGAGTTGGCCGCTCGACGCCGCCACCCCGATGATCTACCACAGCTTCTACAACGAGGACGTGGCGTGGATCGGCGACGCGATGCGCGAGAACATCCAATCGGTGACGTTCCCCGTCATCGCCGGCCTTTACATGCCCGCCTTCCAGAGCCCCGACGAACTTGAGGCAGCGATCCGCTTGGTTCACAAGCGCGGCGGCAAGGGTGTTTCCCTGTTCGGCGGCGTGGGCGAGGACTACTGGAAGGCGTTCGAGAAGGCCATCGCCGATTGACGCAAAAGACCCCCGCCGAGGCGGGGGCCGAGTAGGAGTAAGGGAACGGAAAGGCTAGCGTCGGCTAACGAACGCGCCCTGCGCGAGTGCGGTGCCGTTGGCATCGCTGACCGTGAGCACCTGGTTCACGGCCACCGTCGGCATGTTCATGCCGCGGAACGGGATTTCGAGTTCGCCATCGCCGAACGAGTCGGTCGTGACGACCACGGGCTCCCAGCCCTCGATGTTGAACGTGTACGAAGCGCCAGGCACGCCGCGCTCGACTTCGAACTCGATCTTGGCCGTGGGCCGACCGCGCTGGTCGCGCTTCTTGTAGGTGGCCTGGTACTCCTCGAGCCCGTTTCGGAGCTTGGCGCGGAGTTCGATGCGGACGGATTGAGCAGCGGCCAGGGCGGCGACGCACGCCAAGAGCGCCAGGCCGGTGATGCGAAGGTGTTTCTTCATCGGTGTTGATCCTCGCGTCCCGTTTCGGAGACGACGGGGGTCAGGAGGCGGCTTTCCAGACCTGTGATACACTCGGTTCGAATGGGCCCCGATTCCGCCCCGGATTTGGATCGGCTGGTGCGAAGGTGCCGCCGAGGGGATGCAGGCGCATGGGAACGGCTCGTCCGACACTTCGAGGCGCTCGTTTACTCCACGGCGCGACGCTGCGGGCTTGCCTCAGACGATGCCGAAGACGTGTTTCAAGCGACGTTCGTGGCCCTCTACAGGACGCTCGACCGCATCGAGGACGCCCGGGCGCTCCCCAAGTGGTTGGCCGTTACAGCGGCCCGGGAGAGCATGCGCGTGGCCCGGCTCCGGGGGCGATGGGTTCAGGAAGGCGACGAAAAGGGATTGGACGAGACCATCGCCGACGAAGAGGCGAGGGCCGACGTCGTGGCGGCCCAGTCGTTGGAAGCCGGTCGCCTGCGTCAAGGCTTGACTTCCTTGGGTGGTCGGTGCGAGCAATTGCTGGCCGCCTTGTACTTCGAGGAACTCGACTACAAGGCGATCCAGGAGCGGCTGGGGATGCCGGTCGGCGCGATCGGGCCGACGCGCGCGCGATGTCTGCAGAAACTCAAGGTCCTGCTCGCCAAATCGGGCTTCTTTACGGAGGACGAAAAGTGACCAGGCCGCGTATCAACGGGTGCCCCTGCGCCCTCCTTCTCCGTGGTGAACGCGATGCGAAACCCTGAATCCAACGAGGTGGAACGACTGGCCGACTGGGCATTCTCGGATCAAGCCGAGACCCCGGAAGGCATGGACCGTGCCGGGGCTCTCCAATGGAGGCGGATGGCCCGGGCTTTCACTCTCGCCTACGAGTCCGCTCCCGAGCAGGTCGTGGCCAACGCGATCGGCGTGTTTCACCCGGCTCGAACCACGGTCCTGGCCCGCCTGTTGCCTTCGGTCGCGGGCGGCGTCAGGCGCAGCGAAACGGACGACCGGGTGCTGGACTTCGAGGTTCCGGATGGAACGGCGCGAGTCCGCTATGTGGCCGAGGGAGGGCGTTGGCGCGTGCTGGCCGAAGTGCCCGGCGCTCGCCAAGTCCAACACGACGGGGGCA
>JACFNW010000211.1:0-4165 GCA_019454665.1 Fimbriimonadaceae bacterium
CCACCGTGGGTTCGTCAGGTCGAGGTAGACCTTGCCGTCGTGCTCGGCGAGCCGCGTGAAGACCGGGATCTCCGGCCCGTCGATGCACGCGCGCCCGGCGAGCATGTTGATGGCGTCGGTCACGGCCTGGGCACAGGGCGTCCGCTCCTCGTCGAGGAAGAACGCCCGCGTGAGCCACGCCTTGAAGTTCGGCGAGCGGAGCTTCAGCGTCTCGTGGTGGTCGCCGACCGGGACCCGCGCGTAGGCGTCCTGGTCGGGCGTGTGGAACAGGTCGGCGGTGCCGCCGATCTCTCGCAGCCGGTCGGCCTGGGACTTCTTGTCCGAGGCGGGCGCGTCCTGGTCGTCGTTGTCGGCCAAGCAGTCGTCGAGGGCGCGCAGGTTCACGTCGGCCTTCTTCAACGCCTGCCGCGTCCTCGCCCACGTAGGCGGGTCGACGGCGCGGATGAGCGAGAGTGCCTGCCGGGCCTCGGCCTCGACCACGGCGCCGTGGTCCTTGGTCGCGCGCTTCGTGACGTCCGCCACGACTTCGCGCGCCTTCTCGATGGCCTCGGGGTCCTTCGCGGCCTCGACGGTGTAACGGAAAGCCGACTTGACCTTGGCCAACGCCTGGTCCACGGGAAAGGGCGGGTCGCACCGCTGGGCGAACCCGAGGATCATCACCTCCGCCTCGTCCCTCCGCAGTCCACGCTCGCGCAGTCGGCACGCCTCCCGGAACAACTGGTCGTCGCGCCCTCCGGCAGGCACGCCCTTCACCACGAGGTCGATGTCGAGTGCGGGCTTCGTGCTCGTCGCGGCGGCGTTCTTGTCCTTCGTCCCCTTCGACGACTTCGACGCCTTCGCGTTCTCGGCGTGCTCCTGCACGAGCTTGATGAGCCAGTTCGACGCGGGCTGGAGCGCGACGTCACCGGGGCCGAGGCCCGGCGCCCAGGAGTAGGTGCCACCGCTCTCGTGCCGACTCGGCGGCGCCACGATGTAGCCGCCGGCACCGCGCGTATCGAGGCCCAGTGCGAACTTGACCCTGCTCGCCATCGGCGCGTCCGAACGGGTGGCGAAGTAGTCGTGTCGCCCGCCGCTCCCACTGATCGCGCGAGGAGTCACGGGCAGCGTCCCGTGCTCACGCTCCAGGTCGGCGAGCGTGCCGACGCCGCCCTTCTGCTCGTTCTCGATGTCGAGGACGTCGACCCCGCTGGTGGAGCCGGTGGCGATGCCGATGTTCGCGTCGGGACACGCCGTCCACCACGCGCCGATCGTGTCCTCGTTGGTGGTCGCGTCCTTGAAGCCGTGGGGCGTCCGCGGGTGCTTGCCGACGCGGTCACAATCCATGTTCCGGCACGAGCACTTGCCTCTGACGTCCGGGGTGTGGACGGGGAAGACCGCCCAGCCGCAGCGCGCGTAGGCCAGTGCCCAGTCGAGCATCGACGCGGGCTCCGGCGGGGTCGAGAAGAACGCTTGCACCGTTGATGACGCGGCAGTACTGTCGGTGTTGTTGATGATCTCGGTGTGGGCCGCCAACTCGGGGTGGGACTCGGGGGGCGGCCCGCTGTGTTCTTGGGTCACGCCGCCGTACCCTCCGGGCCGCCCGTGCGGCACGCCTCGATGTAGGCATCGACGTCACGCCGCAGGAGCGCGATGCGTCCCCGCGAGATCCGCACGATGGGCAGCTTGCCCCGAGCGAGCAGGTCGCGGGCCGTCCTCTCCGAGATGCGCAGGGTCTCGCTGAACTCCCTGATCGTCATGAGCGCCGACGTGGCGCCCGGGTTCTGCTTCACGATTCACCTCCTTGCAGGCAACGGCGCGCAGCCGCGTGCCCACGGAGGCATTTCTAGTCCTCGATTCGAGGACGTCGAGACGGCAACTTGGAGAACTCCAGTTCTCCATCTCGGGGCTTGATCTCCGGGCTGGCGTATAGTGCAGGCGGTCGCAGTCGCTCGCTGGAGGTCGCACGTGGCCGCGCGCAACCAGGTGAAGCTCACCCCCAAGGCTCCGCCGTCCGCCGAACTCATGCGGCTCACGGCGAAGGGGGAGCAGCTGGCTCGCGAGGCGGCAGGGGTCGGCCATCTGCGAACGATCGAGGAGGCGCAGCGAGTCGGGCTAGCGCGTCGGCGCCTCGGCACGCTCACGAAGGCGATCTTCGTCGTCGGCGTTGCGGAAGACGGCGGACCCACGATCAATGGGGAGCGGGTTCGCCTCGACGCTGGCCACCGGGACAAGGTCGGTCGTCGGCGCGGGGCGAGGAAGGTTCGCGGGTCGTCCGGCTACAGCCAGGCGATCTTCGACCTCGCAGACACCGGTGAGGCGTGGCTCACGTCTCGCTCGCAGATCGCCAAGCTGGACGTGATCCTGAAGCGGTGGAACCTCTGCGTCGACTGGCGCGACCCCACGAAGAAGAACGTCGTCGTCCTCCGGTGGCACGACGGGGCGCCGAGCGACCTCACGCCGGTCTTCAGGCGCGACCGGGCCGAGGCCCTCACCGCGGACCAGTTGCAGGTCGTCATGAAGGCGACGGACTCGGTGAGGAGGCTGTCCGCGCGCCCACCCCTCGGACACAAGAACGCGAAGCGCGGACACAAGCGGACAAAGTCGCGGACATCTTCGACGCAACCACCTGCGAGGACTCGTCGCCGCGGAGCGAGGCCATGACGCGAGCGCAGGCCGATGCACGGCGGCCCCCGTTCGCCGGGGCTGATAAGCCTTCCTGCGTACCATGTGCGCCGGCCTCGTGGCGGGTGCTCGGGACCCGACGATGGGATGCCGACTCCAAAAACGAAACAGGGGTCGGGTCCCCGGGTGGTTCGCCGTGAGCGACGCGAAGCTCCGCGAGCTAGAGCGCCGCTGGCGGGAGACGGGTGCTGTCGATGACGAGGCCGCATACCTGCTGGAGCGCGTGCGCGTCGGTGACCTCACGCCGGAGCGAGTCGAGTTGGCGGCTTACTGCGGCAATGCCGGCGCGCGAGCGACACTCGCGCCCGCTGCGCCGGCTGTGTTCTGCGTACTGCCTTCTTCGACGACCGATGAGTGGGACTACGAGGCGCGGGAGTCGTTCAGGTCGTTCCTGACGCGCGTCGCAGGATTCGGAGGAGAGGCGTTCCTCCATGCGGCGCTTGCAGCGGGTTGGTTCGTGCTGCCCGTGTTCGAGCGAGTCCGCCGAGACCCACGTCCGCGCGAGGCGCTGGAGGTGGCGGAGGCGTGCCTTCTGGAGCCGTCCGCTCAGAACCTTGCCAAGGCGACCGCGGCGTCTGAGGGAGCCGCTGCCGCTCAGGGCGGCTCGGCGGACATAGGGGACGTCCTCACGGGCCCGCCGCCGCCGCGCGAGTCGGGCGCGGCGGACCTGGCGAGCTACGTGTGTCAGTTGGCGGCGACCCTCGAAGTGCGAAGCAGGTCAGAGCTCGGTGTCGGGGCAGTGAGCGACATGATCGAGATGCTAGGTGCAGTTGGAGTCAACTGGTCGATGCTCGCGGGGTCCCTCGCTCAGCGTGTCGCCTCGTGGGCCCTGGGGCCCAACGCTGGCTAGAACGGCCCGGGGAAGTTTTGCCTGAGCAGCCAATCCAGGCCCTTCGTGCCGTAGTACTGAGTTCGATACGCCTCATGAAGGAAGGGCATGTCCGACTTGCCCAAGATGCTGCCGATGATCGCATCGCCTCGATCCACGTCCTGCATGAGGCGGGTGAAGACCCGGCGATGGAGCCAGTTGTAGGTCCGCTCGAACGGAAGGTTGGCGGAGAAGAAACGCTTGTCCATTCGGAAGGCGTTTGCAACCGCAGGCGCGTCGATGCCGTGGACGAGGTGGTCCAGCGCATGCCGGACTTCTTCAGCGACCATGCCGCGTGCGTGGGGCGCGTTGCGCGCTGCCGCGATGAGGATGCTCTTGGACTCCGGGGCATACCTGGCCGTGCCCCCGATGATCGTCTGGCCGAACTCGAACCCCTTGAAGGCCGGGTCGATCCCTTGGATCGCCTTGGTGAGGTCGTCGAAGCTGCCCTGGAACGGAGCCTGGAGCGCCCCTGGGTAGGCTCCCCGACTGGCAAGCAACGCCCTCGACGCCGCGCCGAATGCTCCCTTTAGCGCCGGGCCGGTTGCCGCCGCGAAGGCGTACTGCCCCAGCGAGGACATCTGGCCTCTTGCCAGGTCGTCGTCGGCCTGGGAGACGACGCCGGACGCGGCAACT
>JACFNW010000211.1:4175-4903 GCA_019454665.1 Fimbriimonadaceae bacterium
TCCGAGGTATGAGCCGCCGGGTACAGCTGTGGCAAGGCCGATGATCGAGCCACCGGCTCCCGCCCGACCGATCGCGCCGTAGTCATACTCCGTGGCGGTCTGCGACTGCACGTAGGCTTCGCGGCCGGCGTAGATGGCCGTCCCCGCGCCCGCGGCCCAGGCGAAGAACGCGCCGGCCCCGATCTCCGTGGCGCCCCACGCGAGCAGCGGCGCCAGGAAAGCGACGGTGCCCGTGGGGTCCCGACCCGTGACCGGGTTGTTCCCGACGAACGTGTACGGGTTGCCGACGTTCACCGGGTCCCACACTGGGTCGCGCTGGATGAACCGACCCGTCGCCGGGTCATACGTCCTGGCCCGGAAGTAGATCAGCCCCGTCTCGGGGTCGTGTCTCCGGCCCTGGAAGCCGTAATCCAGCCCGACGCCACTCTGCGCAAGCACGTTGCCCGCAGCGTCCCGCACCTCCATGTTGCCGAAGTCGTCTACTACAACCTGGGCTCGCTCAGGAACGGCCGCCAGCAGCCGTTTCCTCGCGTTCTGCGATGTCGCAGCAGGCTTCGCGGCGACGGGCGCGGCCCCTCCGAAGAGGGCGACGAGGGCGAGGAGCGCGAGCGTGAGCGACCGAGCCACGCGGGCATGATGGTCGCGGCCGGCTCGGTTCGCTACCGCTCCAGGATGGTCGTGTCCCCATCGTTGTGGGAGATGGCCCTGAGGCGGCCGGTGGAGAGTCG
>JACFNW010000212.1 GCA_019454665.1 Fimbriimonadaceae bacterium
ATCCCGATGCCGACCAGAAGGACGAGGGCGACCATGGCGGGAGTATGCCCGATCCACTAATGACGCGTCCGCGAGGGGAAGACCGCCGCATCCGATGCGTTGCCGCTGCGATCCACGCGTTCGACCCGCACCTGCGCCAGCGTGGCACCGCTGCGCGTCAGGGGCACGACGACTTCGCTGCGCCCTGCCGGATGAATCTCGTGGACCCATTGGCCCCCGTAAAGCGCATACACCACTATCCACAGCGCCGCTTCTCCGCCGGGATCGGCGAACCGCAACGTCCAGTCCCCGGCGTTCTGGTGAACGGTCATCGAGGGCATGCGCGGCGGCTTGACGTCCAGCCAAGGCGTCGCAGGGGGCAGGGCCGCGTACGAGTAGACCCCGTCGCGCAACGTGGCCACGATGCCCTTGTAGTCGTCGCGGAACGCCCTCATGCTGAAGTGGACAATCCCTGTCGCACCGGGAACGTTGCGGGTGGTTTCGATCTGACCGGCGATCTCGTATACGGGCCAATCGCCGAACTGCGCGCCGACGTTGCTGGTGAAGTTCCCCGGCCAAACGTGTCGGCCCAGGAGGTTCTGTTCGGTCCACCAGGTCAACAGCGGTTGATAGGGCTGACCCGTGGAGCCCATCCGCCAATACAGTTGGGGCGTCAGGTAGTCCACCCAACCCTGCTGGAGCCACTTGCGCGAATCCGCGTAGATGGCGTTGTAGGCGTCGAGCCCGGTCACCCCCGGCGGGTTGCCGGGTCGCCAGATGCCGAACGGCGAAATGCCGAACTTGACCGTGGGCTTCGCCGCCTTGATCGCTTGATACACCGTAAACACGAACGTGTCGATATTCCAGCGTCGCCAATCGGCGCGCGACAGGGTCCCGCCCGACGACAGGTACGCGCCATACGAATCGTCGTCGGGGAACGCCACACCGCTGATGGGATAGGGATAGAAGTAGTCGTCGAAGTGGATGCCGTCCACGTCGTAGCGGTTCAGCACGTCCAAGATCACGTTCAAGGAGTGTTCGCGGCTCTCGTGAAAGCCGGGGTCGAGCCACTTGGCGTCGCCGTAGTCCTTGACGAGGTGCGGCTTGGTGATGCTGACGTGGTTGCTGGCGATCGCGTTGCGGTGGCTGGAAGCCAGTGCTCGGAACGGATTGAACCAGGCGTGCAACTCCAACCCCCTCGCATGCGCCTCGGCGACCCAGAAATGCAACGGATCGTAGAGCGGGCTGGGCGCCGTGCCCATGACGTTGGTCAGGTACTCGCTCCACGGCTCGATCGCGGACGAGTACAACGCGTCGCAAGCAGGGCGTACCTGAAGCACGATCGCGTTCAACCGAAGTTCGACGGCGCGATCGAGAATCGCGATGGCTTGTTGCCGCTGCTGGGCAGGGGTCAGGGTGCGGGAAGACGGCCAGTCGATGTTCGAGACCGTCGCCACCCACACGCCGCGGAACTCTCGCGGAACCGGGGGCGGCTTGGGGGACGGGCCCAAGCGCACGGGGGCAGAAACCGCGCCCGCAAGGGCGAGCGCCAAGGCGATCTCCGTCATGCTGATCAAAAGAATACGGGCGCCGTGGATGGAGTGCTCGGGTCGAAGCGCGCCATTGCGCCTCGGTTGCGATTTCGGCGCCCAAGGATTGGACGGCTCTGCCCCCTCGGACGTTCCGATCCGGGCTGGTAACCTCGGCCCAAATGCGCTTCGACCGGTACTACAACCACGCCGAGATCACCGAGTTCCTCCATGCTTGGCAGAGGGAACACCCGAACCTGATGGCCGTCGAGCCGGCGGGCAAATCGCACGAAGGTCGCGACATCTGGCTCGTCACGCTCACCAACGGGGCCACGGGAGAGCACGCGGATAAGCCCGCGTTCTACGCCGACGGCAACATCCACGCCAGCGAGGTCTCGGCTTCGACCGCAGTGCTGCACCTGATCCACAAGTGCCTGACACGCTACGGCACGGACCCCGACATCACGCGGCTGCTGGACACGCGCACCCTGTACCTGATCCCCCGGCTCAACCCGGACGGGGCGGAGTGGGCGCTCGAATCGCCGCCCCGCATCATCCGCTCTTCCACGCGAACCTACCCGTGGCCAGAGGAAGACGTCTACGGACTGGAGCGCAAAGACCTCGACGGCGACGGACGCATCCTCTCCATGCGCGTCCCCGACCCCAACGGCCCGTGGAAGATCAGCGAAGCCGAGCCCCGGCTGATGGAGCGGCGCAAGCCGACCGAGACCGGTGGCGTCTACTACCGGCTGCTGCCCGAGGGCATCGTCCACAACTACGACGGAATGACCCTTCGCGCCCGCCGGATTCCCCAGGGTCTGGACTTGAACCGCAACTACCCGAGCGCGTGGCGCGTGGAGAGCGAGCAGCACGGAGCGGGCGACTTCCCCACCAGCGAGCCCGAGGTGCGCACGGGCGTCGAGACCATCGTCCGCCGGCCCAACATCTGCGGGGCCGTGGTGTTCCACACGTTCAGCGGCGTGAACCTGCGGCTGCCCAGCCGCTACCCCGACGACGAAATGGCCCCCGAAGACCTGTGGGTGTACAAGGAGGTCGGCGACGTGGGCGAAAAGATGACCGGCTACCCCGCCATCAGCGTCTGGCACGACTTCAAGTACCACCCCAAGGAGATCATGACGGGCGACTTCGACGACTGGGCGTACGAACACCGGGGCATCTTTGCGTGGACCACCGAGATTTGGTCGCCCCAGCGTCAGGCCGGGTTGAAGGACTACAAGTACATTGATTGGTTCCGCGACCACCCGTTCGAGCACGACTTGGCCCTGCTCAAGTGGTCGGACGAGAAGCTCGGGGGCAAGGGCTACGCCGAGTGGGTTCCGTTCGACCATCCGCAACTCGGCAGCGTCGAGATCGGCGGCTGGGACCCCCACCATGCGTTCCGCAACCCGCCGCCCGAGTTCCTTGAAGCCGAAGTCGCCCCGCTGGGCGATTGGGTGGTGTACCAAGCGCTCTCCACGCCCAAATTGGAGCACCGGGGGACGCGTATCGAACCCGTGGGCGACGGTTGGTGGCGGGTGCGTTTTGCCGTTCAGAACACGGGCTGGCTCCCGACCAACGTGACCAAGCTGGCCGAGAAGAAGCGGCTGGTGCGCGGCGTCTTCGCCGAGATCGCCGGCGACGGGTCCGCCAAAAGCTGGCTGAAGAGCGGCCTGATCCAGCAGCAGGGTCCCCAACTGCGCGGTTGGAGTTCGGTGCCCGTCAGCGGGTTCGGTTGGCACACCGACGAGACCGACGACGTGCACGTGTTCGAGTGGATCGTGGCCGCTGGCGAGTACCAGATCACGGCCAAACACGACCGGGCCGGGACCGTGCGGCAGACGATTCGGGTGCCCTCGTGAAGCCCGAGCGATTGCTTCCCTTCGCCGTGTTGGCGTTGCTGTGCCTGCTGCCTCTGTTCGAGTCTCTCGCCACGGGCAAAGCCCTCGGTCCGTTCGACCACCTCGCGCCGATGGTGGGGGCGGCCCCGACCAAGCCGGCCCAGAACTGGGACATCCTGCAGGCCGACGGGGCGTTGCAGTTCTATCCTTGGCGCGACCTCGTGTTCGAGAGTTGGAGGCAGGGCCGCGTGCCCTTCTGGAACCCGTACCAACTTGGTGGGACGCCGTTGCTGGCCAACTCGCAAAGCGGAGGTCTGTACCCGCTGCACATCGTGGTCGGCGTCTTGGGCATCCCGACCGTGGCCGCCATGAAGTTGCTGGCGTGGCTGCACCTTCTGATCGCAGGCGTTGGCGTGTGGTTGCTGCTCCGGGAACTCGGCGCCACCCGCGAGGGACGGCTGATCGGTGCGGGCTCGTTCGCGGCGAGCGCGTTCATGGTCGCCTGGATCGGCCTGCCCAGCGTGATCACGACCTGTGCGTGGATCCCTTGGGTGCTGCTCGGCGTCGAGAAGCTGGCCTCGGCACCTGCGTTCAGGCGCCTCGGCTGGCTTGCCCTGCCCGTCGCCCTATTGTTGCTGGCGGGGCACCTGCAGTTCGCGGCCTATGGCTTGATTGCGGGCGTGCTGCTCGCTGTGTGGCGCGTCGTCGCCATCCGCAAGGTGGGAGCAGCGATGCTTCTGGTGGGGGGCTTTGCGGCGGGCGCGATGTTGGCCGCGCCGCAGGTCATGGCCGTCCTGGACTACTCGACCTTCTCCCATCGGGCCAACAAGCCCAGCGCCGAAGGGTATGCGGCCTATGTTGATGCTTCGATCAAACCGTTCGAACTGCCAGCGCTCGTCTCGCTTGGGTTCCTGGGCCATCCCGGTCCGTTGCACGCCGAACCCCAGTTGCCCAACTACTGGCCGTCGCTGGCCAAGACGGGGGCCAACCCGGCGGAGTCGGCGATCACGCTCGGCCCGTTCGTGTTGGCTCTACTGGTCTACGGTTTTGCAGCGAGGCGCTTCGGCGGGCGAGCGTGGGCGTACGTGGCCATCGCCGTGTTCTCGGCGCTGCTTTGGAGCGGCTCGCCCTTGAACGCTGCGCTCTATTACGGGGTCCCTGGGTGGTCGTCCACGGGTTCCCCTGCACGTTCGGCCGTTCTGTTCGTGCTGGCATGCGGGCTGCTGGCGGGCTTGGCGTGGCCCCGGGAGACCAGTGCGCCGCGCTCGTTGGCGATTGCGGGAGGCACGGCAGTTGGGCTGACCGTGATCGCGTTCGCCTTGGCGATGTCGGGGATGGGCGCGACCGTCCGGCCGTTCCTCGCCGAGCGTGGGGTTGTGTTGGACACCGGCACCGGCCAGGCCGCCCTGATCCCGGTCCTCGCGTTTGCTTTGGCGGGTGTGGCCGTGCTGTGGGCGAGCCAGACGGGCCGACTCAAGGGCAAAGACCACTGGGCCATCGCGGGCGTCTTGGTGCTCGGTGGCTTGGGTTCGATGTCGGGCTGGGTGCCTACG
>JACFNW010000213.1 GCA_019454665.1 Fimbriimonadaceae bacterium
CCACGCGTCTCATTCGAGGTCCCAGACGTACACGGTCTTGTCGACGACGCGGCTGAACTGCGGCGTCGGGATGTCGTACTGGACGCCTCGGAAGAGCGAGAGCGGTTCGCGGGTCGTCACGTGGCCATCCGTCCACGACACGTTGAACTTGCCGTTGTAGCGCGGATACGCGCCGCCGTAGCGCTGCCACGAGCAGCCATGGCTCGGGTCGAAGAACCAGCCGTAGAAGTACAGGGTGGTCGTCGAGTAGTTGTTGCCTGCGGCATCGAGGATCGCTGGCGCGTCCACCGAGTACCAGCCGCCGCCCGAGGTGCTGCAGTTCGGGGGATTGCCGGCAGCGCCCCACGTCGTCCCGTCAACGAGCATGACCGTGTTGGCCACCTCGGCGATCTGCGACTGGGACTTGCCGCCGCCGTAGATGTCGGTGCCGCCCACGTTCACGCCCGGAGCCAGGAACGCGTAGTTGTAGCCGTAGTTGCTACCGTAGCCGCGGGCCGTTTCCAGGTCGCGCTGAGCCGGCGGGTTGGGCAGACCCCAGTTGGCGATGTACGTGCCGTCGTTGGCCGAGCCGTCGGTGGGGTCGCGGAAAATGTCCCAACTCTTGATGTAGGGGATCGTCAGTTGGGGCCACGTCGCGACGAAGGAGTACGGCGTTCCATGCTCGAGCATGGGGAACTGGTCGTCGTAGTCCGCGGAATACATGATCAAGCCGAGGCTGATCTGCTTGCCGTTCGAAATCGAGGTGGCCTTCTTCGCCGCAGTCTTGGCTTGGGCGTAGACGGGGAAGAGCATGGCCGCCAGGATCGCGATGATGGCGATGACGACGAGCAGTTCGATGAGGGTGAAGCCGCGGGGGCGTCGGGTGCTTGAGTGGTTCATGATCTAGAGACCTCCGTTGGTCATGGGCAAAGGAACGGTTGCGTTCAAAAAAGCGTGCTGGGCCGATAGAGCCTGCCGTTGCGGACGACGGGTGTTCCCGCGCCGATCCACCGTGCGATCTCCTTGAGGTCGAACGTGTCGGTGCGCATATAGTTGTACGCCAGACTCATACGGTCCTTGTCTGAATCGTTGGATGCCGATTTGTGGACCAGGCGGCCGAAGAACACGATCGTGTCCCCCGGCGAGACCGACGGGTAGTGGGCCTTGGCGTCGTACTTCGCCTTGTCGGCGACCTCGCGCGCCCCGCTGGTGTAAGTCTCCGTCGGGACGACGTGCGGCAACGCTCCCAGCCGGTGCGTTCCGGGGACCACGGCCGTCACGCCCGACGACCCGTCCATCTCGTCGAGATAGGTGATGACCGTCACGTTGAACTCGTTCGACTGCGGGTCGCTGTACTCGGAGTCCTGGTGCCAGTCGCGGTAGTTGCCGGGGAATCCGGGCACCTTGGCCACGCACCCCGTTTCGTACAGGTTCACATCGCCGCCCAACAGGCCGGCAAGGCTCAGAGCGATCTTCGGTTCGAAGATGAAATCGTAGAACAGGTCGTGGAAAAGCGGCAGGTCGAACCCGGCCCAGCGTCCATATGGATTCTCCTCCGTCGGCGGCGCACCAGGAATCTGGGCCTCCATGAACCGGGATGCGTACGGATGGGATGGGTCGGTCCTGAGAATCTCGACCAGAGCCGCACGGTACAGCTTGGCCCGGTCGGGCGTCAACCCGCCCCGGATGATGTGGAAGCCGTTCTCAAGGAAGGCCTCGCGGTCGTGGGCGGAGATCAGGTCGCTCGCGGTCGCGTCAAGGGTCGTCATAGGCTTCGGTGTCGTTGGACAATCGTTTGCTCAAAGAGCACCCGCTCACTGTACAACAATCTTTCGTTGAATGCAAGACCCTTTGACGGGAACCTCCCGAACACACCGCGAGAACGGTATGATCCCGCACCGATGAAGATCGAGCTCCAAGGTCGAAGAGCGCTGGTGACCGGAGGCGGCGGCCAGCTTGGGAGAGGCATCTGCCGCACGCTCGCTGCCTGCGGTGCCGACGTTGCGCTTACCTACCACCGAACACCCGAGGCCGCAGAAGCCGTGGCCCAAGAAATTGGGGGCCAAGCCCTGCCGCTCGACGTCACCCAACCTGAATCGTTCGCGGCGTTGGACGAGACCCTCGGAATCTGGCGACCCGATATCGTCGTCGCCAACTCGGTCGTGCAGTACACGTGGAAGCCGATCCTCGAGCAGGACATGAGCGACTTCGAGAGTCAGTATCGGTCTTGCGTCGAGCATCTGGTCCTGCTGGCCAAGACGTTCGCCCCCGCGATGCGGGACAAGGGCTACGGGCGCATCGTCGCGATCAGCACGGAGTGCGCGATGCTTGCCGACGCCGGTTCGGGAGCCTACGTGGCCGGAAAGCGAGGCATGGATGGCATCGTCCGCGTGTTGGCCAAGGAACTCGGGCCGAGCGGCATCACGGTGAACCAAGTCGCGCCCGGCTGGATGCAGAGCGACCGCATCCGCGCAATGGACCACGACGTCCAAGCCTCCTACCGCGAAACCGTCCCGCTACGCATGAACGGAACGGAAGAGGACATCGCGGCAGCCGTGGCGTTCTTCGCCTCGGGCCACGCGCGCTTCATCACGGGCGCGTACCTGCCCGTTTGCGGCGGGCGCGTGATGGCGACGATCTGATGGAACCCATCCGCCAATGGGTGCTCCGCGTCTACGATGGCAACCATCGGTTGACGGAGGTCGCCGGTGAATGGCCGGACGCTCTCTTAGAAGCCGAGGGTTGGCAGGTGCGGGCTTCGGCGGAAGGCGACACGGTGCGCGCCGAGGCGCTCCGACAAGGGAGCGGCGGGATTTCGCTGGGCGTCCGCTTTCTGGTGCCGCCCGAGTCGCTTGACACCTTGTGTTTTCCCGGAGCGGTGTATTCGGGCAACCGCTTCCGCATGCGCCCGCTCGAGTACCCGTGCATCCTGCGCGAACCCGAAGACCTTGGAGTCGGCGTTCCGGTCACGACGGCTGTGTTGCCCGGCTTGCCCAGGTTCCAGCTGTTCGCCCGCGATGGAGCGGCCCCGGCACTCGGCTGGCACGGACCCGATGACGGCGTCTGGATCGCGTTCGACGAACGCACCGATTGGGGACCGAACGGAATGGAGGCCGACGAGGCGGGCGGAACGGCGACCATCTGGTTTCCCGGGGTGCGCGAGGGCACCGTCTATGGGGGCCAAGCCTCGCCCGATCGCGCGTTTGTCGCCCCGCTTGGCTCGCGCCTGAACGCGCGGCTGAGCGTGACCCGCACAGCGGGTCAGCCCGATTGGGAGGCCTGCTTCCTTCGGATTTGGGAAGCGTTTTGGACAAGGAGCGTAGTGGAGGACCTTCCCTTTTCTTCGGCTCAACGTCTTCTGGTCGCCAAGCACAACGAGCACTACTGGAACGAAGCGGAGGGCTACTTCATGCTCTCCGACGGTTCGTGGGAGTATGGGTGCTGGCAGTCCGGGTGGGTCGGTGGCGGCATCCAGATGTTCGGGTTGGCCCACGAAGAGGACCCGCTGACGAGGCCGAGGGTCGAGCGGATGCTCGACTTCGTGTGCGGCCCCGCGCAACACCCGAGCGGCCTGTTCTGGAGCGTCGGCCGCAACGGCGTGTTCGACACCGACATGGTGGGCATGGCGTGGGGCCACGACTGGCACCTTATCCGTCGGACGGGCGATGTGGCCTACTTCCTGGCCAGGACCTTGCGGCTCAAACAAGCCCTCGGGCATCCTATCGCAGCAACCTGGATCGCGGGCTTGCGCCGCGCGGTGGAGGTGCTTTGGGCCATCTTCGAGCGGCACGGGCAGTTCGGCATGTTCGTCGCGCAAGACACCGGCGTGATCCGCTCGGGCGATACGACGAGCGGAGCCATCATCCCTGCGGCCTATGTCGAGGCCTCCTTGGCGTTGGGCGAACCCGAATGGGTGGGCCGCGCCGGACGCGCCGCGGACGCATTCGTTGCACTCTTCGAGCGGCAGGGTTTTACTAATGGTGGTCCCGGCGAGGCCGCCCAAGCACCCGATAGCGAATCGGCGTTTGCCCTGCTCGAGTCGCTGGTCTTGCTGGGCGAGGCCACGGGCGACCCGGGTCGCTGGTCGCAAGCCGAGCGCGTCGCCGCCCATGCCGCGACTTGGGTGATGCCCTACGACTACCGCTTCCCTGCCGCCTCGACCCTGGGTCGCGCCGGAATCCGCACGGGCGGAAGCGTTTGGGCCAACGCCCAGAACAAGCACTCCGCACCGGGAATCTGCACGCTCTCGGGCCAATCGCTGTTGCGGCTCTATCGCCACACCGGCGAGCCGCTCTATCTGGATTTGCTCAAGTCCATCGCTCGCGGAGTGACCCAATACCTCTCGCGCCCCGGCCGCGTGCTCTTCGACCTGCTGCCCGGAGGCAGTTGCGAGCGCGTCAACACATGCGATTGGGAGGCCCCCCATACGCCCATCGGCGAGGGGTTTGCCGTGGACTGTTGGTCTTCGATCAGCGCCCTCCTCACCGCCTGCGAGATTCCCGGCGTGTATGTGGACACGTCGCGCCGTCGAGCCGTTGCGTTCGACCATGTTCGCTTTGACGTGGATTGGGATGGGGGTCGGCTCCACATGCACAACCCGACGACGTTCGCTGCCGAGGTCTCGATTCTGGTCGAGCGAACGCTGCCCATCCCCGCCGCTTGGTCGCCCCTGACCGTGGCTTCCGCGCGGCGCGTTCAGCTCGCTACGGGAGCCTCGACTACGGTTTCGTTCAGCGAGGCACCAGAAGCGCCCCATCCCCCGCAGGCACCGTGACCTCTGCCTCGACCGGCAGCCCATCGAACGCGTTCGTCAGCGGCCCGGCGTCCGGCGGAAGACCCACCGTGAGCGGCTCGTCCGACCAGTTCGTCACGCCCACGACGATCCCCCGATGCCCCTCGCAAACC
>JACFNW010000214.1 GCA_019454665.1 Fimbriimonadaceae bacterium
TGACCCGGGTCCGACTGGAAAAGGGCGACTCGAATCGGCTATCATCTTAGGTCGCGACCAGAGCGTCGCCCGCCAAGCCGTGCCGGTCCTGCACCGACCTCGGCCTCTGGCCCAGGAATACACATGTCGAAGGCAGCCATCCTCGAGTCCGTGGTCAAGGACCTGATCAAGACCGATCTCCCCGCGTTCCGTCCGGGGGACACGGTCATCGTCCACGTGAAAGTCCGCGAAGGCGGCAAAGAGCGCATCCAGAAGTTCGAAGGCACGATCATCGCCATCAAGCACGGCGGCATCGCGGAGACCATCACGGTCCGCAAGATCGCCAGCGGCGTCGGCGTCGAGCGCACGTTCCCCGTTCACTCGCCGAACGTGGCGAAGTTCGAGATCACGCGGCATTCCAAGGTTCGCCGCGCCAAGCTCTACTTCCTTCGCGACAAGGTCGGCAAGAAGGCCCGCCTCAAGGAACTCCGCCGCTAGCGCGGGGGGTTAGGCGAAACAGGTGATCTCGTTCCTCGCGCAAACGGCTGCCCCCCCTGCGGGCAGCGACATGGTGGACAAGCTCGCGCGCACCCCCCTGAGCCAAGTGCTCGTGGTCGTTGCCGTGTGCACGGTGTTGCGTGTGGCGCTGTTCCCCATTCTGAGGAACACGCCGGCGCACAAGCGGACGGGCCTGTTCGCGTTTGCGCGCATCTTCAACGAGGTCTTCGACGCGATCGTCTATGCGGGCGTCTTCGTGTTCATGCTCATCCGGCCGTTCGGCATCCAGACGTTCAAGATACCGAGCGGTTCGATGCTGAACACGCTTCAGTTGCAGGATTACATTGTCGCCAACAAGGCTGTGTACCGCTATTCGAACCCCAAGGTCGGCGACATCGTCGTGTTCCGCCCGCCCGACTACGCCCTGTACGACTACCAGAAGGGACTTGAGATTGACTTCATCAAGCGCTGCGTCGGTGTGGAAGGCGATCTGGTCGAGATTCGGGACGACGTGCTCTATCGCAACGGGCAACGCGTAGACGAGCCGTACGTCTCGTACCTGAACGCTGATGGTTCGCAGCAATCGGAGAGCGAGCAATCGTTCCGCATCAAGCGAAACTTCAAGCTGGTCGAGCGGAACGGCGAGGTGTGGCCGGTTGTCTATTTCGGCGATGTAGCCAACGCCCATGGCATGGTCGCGGAGCGTTATCAAGCGACCACGCCCGAGATGGCGACCGAATTGCTGCAGAGCCCGGCGGTCAAGATCCCCAAGGGCCACCTGCTGTTCATGGGCGACAACCGCGATTACAGCTCGGACGGGCGGGTGTGGGGTTTGGCGAAGCGAGAGAACGTGATCGGTCGGTCGGAGTTCATCTGGTTCCCTGTGAACCGCTGGCGTCTGACGCATTAGCTCGGAATGTCGCGCAGACGCCGCCGCTGAGCCAGGAGCCTGAGTTTCTTGATCGCCTGAAGCTCGATTTGGCGAAGCCGTTCCCGCGAGAGACTGAGGTCCTTCGACAGGTCCTTGTCCGAGTCCTCGGGGGAATCGAGGTGGAACCGCCGACGCATGATGCGCCGCTCTCTCTCGCTGAGTTGGTCGATGATCTCGCGCAGTTCTTCTGCGGCTTCTTGGGAAATCGCAACCGCCTCCGGATCGTCGGTCGCCTCGTCGCGGATCATGCCACCCAGAGTGGTGTTGCCACTCTCGCCGACGGCCATGTCCAGACTGAGGACTTCTTGAGACGTCTGCAGCAGCGCCTGGACTCGGGCGGGAGTCATCTCCAAACCCGTCGCGATCTGCTCGACGGTGGGTTCCTGGCCCGTCTCGCGCATCAGTCGCGCGCGTTCGCGTTCGATCTTCCGGAGGCTCTGCGAGATGTGCGTGGGCAGGCGGATCGCTTTGGACTTGTTGTCTATGGCGCGGCTGATGGCTTGGCGAATCCAGTGGGTGGCATAGGTCGAGAAGCGGTAGCCACGCTCGGGATCGAAGCGTTCGGTCGCGTGCATCAGGCCGATCGCGCCTTCCTGGATCAGGTCTTCCAGGGGGATGGCTCGGCTCCGGTAGGACTTCGCCACGTTGATGACGAGCCTCATGTTGCACTCGATGAGGCGCTGTCGCGCCTCCATGTCGCCCTTTCGAGCGGCACGCGTCAGCACCATCTCTTCCTCGGCGCCCAGCAAAGGGGCCTGAGTGAGTTTGCCGAAGTAGCTTGGGATGCCGTTGTCTTGATCCATGCGCCTCGCCTCTGGCCCGATGGACGGCCGAGCGGCTAGCATTGTCCGATGGTCTCGCGTCTCAGCCTCCCGAGTGCGAATCCTCTTCTTAGACGACCCGGGGACCGATCCGGTTTGTTGTGGTAATCCTTCCATACGTTCGGCAGTCGCCAGAGGATTCATCATGGGAGCCGTCCCGTGACCACAAGCAGGTATTTACCGCGGGATGATGCCCGCACCGGCCTCCAACATTTAGGATGACGCCGTTGCCGGACCAGACCCGGTTCGGTCGGCGATTGAAGCAGGCACCGAGACGCATGACCCACAGCCACGCCGAACTGATGGAGCAGCCCCTCACCGTGCTGGTCGTTGACGACGATCCAGCGGCGAGGGACGTGCTCGTCGCGGCTCTCGAAGGCACGGGATGCCGCTGGGAAACCGCCGACTCGGGCGAGTCCGCCCTGAAGTTGTTGCGGGACCGGTACTACCCCGTGGTCATTTCCGATTGGATCATGCCCCGACTCGACGGCATCCAGTTGTGCAAAGCCGTCCGCTCTCTCGGCGGTCCTTACAGCTACTTCATGGTGGCCGCGATGCGCAACAACCAGACGCATCGTCTTCTGGCGCTGGACGCCGGAGTAGACGATGTGCTTCCCAAGCCGATCTGCAAAGACGATCTGGCCTCGCGGATCAACCACGCCCGGCGGGTGATCGCCCTGGAAGCCAGCGTGGCTGCAGCGCAGCGAACCGCTGCAGAGACGCAAACCCGGTTGAACGACGCTCAGAAACTACTGATGACCGCGACGCAGCGGTTCGAGGAGTTGTTCGACGGTCTGCCGATCGCCTGCTTCACGTTCGACCACGAGTTCCGCATCCGCGAGTGGAACCGCGAGTCCGAGGACCTGTTCCAGACCCAGCCCTTCATGGCCGTGGATCGCCAGGTGTGGGACGTGTTCCGCTCCAAGTCGAAAAAGCCTTGGGCGCGCAACCATCTGGAGGGCGTCTTGCGGGGCGAAGTGTTGCAGGGGGTCGAGTGGGCCATGAAACGGCCCGATGGGCACACCTGCCACATGGTCGTCAACATCTTCCCCTTGCGCGGTCTCGACGGGGCGATTCGTGGAGCGATCTGCGCGAATGTGGACATCACGTTGCGCAAAGAGGCCATGCAACAGTCGGAAGCCAGCATGCAGCGGCTGAACGAAATCGCCATGGAACTGGAGCGCGAGCGGCTCAAACTCCAGGACGCGAACAAGCAGTTGGAGCACTTGGCCGTCACCGACGCCTTGACGGGCCTACGCAACCGTCGCGCCTTCCAGGCTCTGTTCGAAGAGGAGTTCGCCAAACACCTGCGGACCGAGAACCCCCTGTCGCTGATCATTCTGGACGTGGACCGGTTCAAGAATCTGAACGACAAATACGGTCATACCGCGGGCGACCATGTGTTGCGCATTCTGGCCGAGGCGCTTCAACGGAGTTCCAACGTGGGCGAGTACCCTGCGCGCTACGGCGGCGAGGAGTTCGTCATCGTTCTTCCGAATGTGGGCGCCGAGCACGCCCTGGATCGCGCCGAGGCGTATCGTCTCGCGATCGAATCCGAGGACTTCAAGTACTCGGCGGTCACGGCGTCCTTTGGGGTGGCGACGGCGAGCGGGCGTCTGACCGACGCCAAGAAGCTGATTGACCAGGCCGACGAGGCCCTTTACGAAGCCAAGCGCCAAGGGCGAAACCGGTCCATCCACTACCGCCAGATGATCGCCGAGAGGCTCAGCCTAAACACCCGCGCGGCCTAGCGGCGCCATCGTTTCGGTGCACAATGGTGGGATGCTGCCGATCGTCACGCTTCAATGGCCCGCCGATCTCCCGCTTCAGGCCAAGCCGCCGTTGGTCTGCCCCGTGATGGGCAACGCCGTCGCCGCGCCCGCCGAGTTGGTCGTGCGCTACAACGGCATCGAGTTCCACCTGTGTTGCGACGGCTGCGACGACCGGTTCATCGCGGCTCCCGAGCAGTTCATCGAGGCGGCATCCGAAGGCAACGCAGCGATCGGCGTGTTCTTGTTCGACCCCGTCACGGGCAACCGCGTCGCCACCGCAGACGCCAAGGCCACCCGGGTGTACAAGGGCATTCTCTACGCGTTCGAATCGCCCGAGTCGGTGGCGCGGTTCGATGCCGCACCCCGCGATCTCGCGCGGAGCGCCCGTCGCGAAGGGGTTTCTTGCCCGGTGATGAAGACGCCGATCAAGAACCCCGCGCTGGCATCCGGCTTCGCCGACCACGGCGGCGTGCGGTTCTACTTTTGCTGTGCCGGTTGCGAAACCGATTTCGCCAAGGACCCGGCGGCATTTGCGACGGCCGTGGAGGCGACGCCGAGCATCGCCAAGCTGGCCTCGCCCGTCGCCGTGGATGCAAAGGGTGGCAAGAAGCGGCTGATGCCCACCTGCGCGGGTTGCGCGGGCGAGGCAAGGTTGCTCGCCGATGGGCAACTGCCCTCGCTATGGACGGCCTCAGTTCGCTTTGTGTCGGTCCCCGAGCGCGCGGCCCGGTTCCGAGCCACCCTTGATTACCGGGTGACACCCCGCCTGAGCCTAGGCATCGAACGCAACGGCGGCCAGGAGGGCCCCTCCGATTGGCCGAAGATCAACCAAGACCTCGGCGGCTTCTTCAGCAAGAGCGACGGCGACACGCCGATCC
>JACFNW010000215.1 GCA_019454665.1 Fimbriimonadaceae bacterium
TCAGCTTGAACACGTTGTTCTGGCCGATGGCCCATTCGGAAGGTTTGCCCAAGAACATCTGCATCACCTGCTTGATGGCCGTGATGTTGTACTCGCCGATGCTGGCGAAGAACGGGTTGTCGTTCATGAAGCCACCCGTTCCGAGCCACTGGAACGCCAAGTCGGGCTCCAACTCCAAACCCGAATCGGCGGCGATCCGCGACGTGTGCTCCTTCACATCCGTGAACACCCCGTTCGCCGTGTACCAGAAGTCGGCAAACCGGATGTGCTGACCGATCCGCTTCCGCTGGGTTTCGTCGTAGTGCCTCTTGAGCCAATCCGGCGCCAACTTCCCACGCTCCAGCGCGATGATCGTATAGGCCAGGTGCCGCGCGCCGGTCTGGGCCAGGGTGAGCCCGGCGGCAAGGATCGGATCGGCGAACCCCGCACACTCGCCACACAGAAACCAGTTCTCGCCCGCAAGGCGCTCGGCGACGAACGACCAGTCCTTGGTCGAGTAGAACTTCCCTTCGCTGGCTGCCCCCAGCATCAACGGACCGATGCGCGGATCGCCAGCGACGGCTTCTCGATACAGGTCTTGGGGTCGCTTGCCGCACGATTTGGCATACTCGGCGGGACACACCAGCCCCACGCTCGTGCGGTCGGGCCCCAGCGGGATGAACCACAGCCAACCGTAGCCCAGACTCATGACCTGAACCTTCGTGGCTCCCTTCCCCACGGTCACCGCCCACTCAACGTTGCGCCAGTACTCCCAGAAGGCCACGTTGCGCAACGCGGTGGGCTCGTCCACTTCTACGCCCATCGCGCGCCGGAGGATGCCCGAGTTGCCCGATGCATCCACGTAGAACTTGGCTTCGACGGTCTCGCCGCTTTCGAGCGTCAGGCCGCACACGCGGTCGCCATCCCTTTCGATCGCGGCCACCTTGGTCTGCTCCAAGACTCGGCATCCCAGTTCCTTGGCGTGATCGAGCAGGATCTTGTCGTAGATCGCCCGATCCACCTGAAACGCGGTCTGGGTGCGTTGCCCCTCGTACTTCGCAGGCCGGGGCTCGTCCACAAACCGGTGCGCGGGATAGAACTCGAAATCCCACAAATCGTCCGTACGACCCCAGCGATAGGTCGCCCCGATCTTTATCGGAAACCCGGCGCGCTCGATTTTGTCCCAGACGCCCATCTCGGCCAGCACCGCGCACACGTTGGGCAGTTGGCTTTCGCCAACATGGTCACGGGGAAACGACTCGCGTTCCAAGATCAACACGTCGGTATTGGGGGCGTATCGCTTGATCAGCGTTCCGAGGGTGCTGCCCGCCGGTCCGCCTCCGATCACGGCAACCGTAGCCTTCATCCAGATGATTGTAACGCAAGATTCAGTTTTGATTCATGCGCTGACTTGCGGTTCGTAGTGGCTCGGCAAGCCTCGCCCGCCATGGACGGGCCTAGGCATACCCTCCTCTTCGAGCGTGCCTCAGCCAGAATCAAGGTTGAAGATGCCCGAATACGTTGCTCCCGAGGAGGCGGTCTCCACGATCAAAAGTGGGGACCGCGTTTACGTTCACGGGATGGCCGCCGCACCCCAGACCCTGATCAACGCGCTCGTGAGCCGCGCAGACGAACTGAGGGACGTGGAGATCGTTCACCTGCACACCGAGTGCGATGCCGTCTATGCCAGGCCCGAGTTCGCAGGCAGTTTCTTCGTCAACAACCTGTTCATCGGGGCGAACGTCCGAGGTGCGGTCGCCGACGGTAGAGCCGACTACGTGCCCGTCTTCCTCAGCGAGGTGCCCTTGCTCTTCCGGCGGAAGGTCCTCCCCATTGACGTGGCGCTCATCCAGGTTTCGCCGCCCGACCGGCACGGCTTCTGCTCCCTCGGAGTCTCCGTGGATGCCACGCTGGCCGCCGTCGAATCGGCCAAGACTGTGATCGCACAGGTCAACGAGCATATGCCGCGCACGCACGGGGACGGCAACCTGCACTATTCCCGCTTTGCTCAGATGGTCTGGCACAGCAGCCCGCTTCCCGAACACACGGTGGGTATCCCGACCGACGTGGAACTCGCGATCGGCAACCAAGCGGCCGGGCTGATTGAAGACGGCGCCACCCTCCAGATGGGCATCGGCGCGATCCCGAACGCCGTGCTCGCTTCGCTCAAAGGCCACCGAAGGCTCGGCATCCACACCGAGATGTTCTCGGACGGCGTGGTTGACCTGGTCGAGAGCGGCGCCATCACGGGCGAGGAGAAGACGATCCACCGACGCCGCATCGTGGCCGGCTTCGTCATGGGCTCCAAGCGCCTGTACGACTTCGTGGACGACAACCCCGATGTGGCCATGCTCGACATCGGCTTCGTGAACGACACGGCCGTCATCCGCAAGCTGCCCAAGATGACGGCGATCAACAGCGCCATCGAGATCGACTTGACGGGGCAGGTGTGCGCGGACTCGATCGGCACGCGGCTGTACTCGGGCGTTGGCGGCCAGATGGACTTCGTGCGCGGCGCATCGCTCTCTCCGGGCGGCAAGCCCATCTTCGCGTTGCCCTCGCGGACGGCGAAGGGCGTCTCGCGTCTCGTCCCGATCCTCAAGCCGGGCGCTGGCGTCGTCACGACGCGCGCCCACGTCCACTACGTGGTGACCGAGTACGGGGTCGCCGACCTTTACGGCAAGAACCTCCGTCAGCGGGCGAGCGCGCTCATCGGCATCGCTCACCCCGAAGACCGAGAGGAACTGGAGAAGGCGGCGTTCGAGCGGTTCAAGCGCTGAAAGACCCCCACTCCAGGTTCGCCAGCGGCTACAATGAGCCCCCGCGATGGCGAAGAAAGACCAACCCTCGGGCCCGGCCACCATCCACAACCGGAAAGCCCGCCACGACTACGAGATCCTCGACACCGTCGAGGCCGGTCTCGTGCTCGTGGGTTCCGAGGTCAAGAGCCTGTTCGCCGGCAAGGCCAACCTGACGGACGCCTACTGCAAGATAGACAACGGCGAGCTGTGGGTGGTGAACCTGGACATCACGACCTACGACAAGGCGACGACCTACGCCCCCGACCCTCGGCGCACGCGCAAACTCCTGATGCACCGCAAGGAGATTGACCTGCTGCACCGCAAGAGCCAAGAGAAGGGCCTCACGATGATCCCGCTCAAGATCTACTTCAAAAACGGCAGGGCGAAGATCGAGGTGGGTCTGGCACGGGGCCGGAAGCAGTACGACAAACGCGACGCGCTCGCCAAGAAGGACCAGAAACGCGAAATGGACCGCCTGCGTTCGCGGCGCGACTTCTGAACGGGAGTTTCTGGCGGAGCGGGTGGGATTCGAACCCACGACCCGGCTTTCACCGAGTACGCGATTTCCAGTCGCGCTCCTTCGACCACTCGGACACCACTCCGCGACAGGCACCATTATGCCCGAATCGGCTTGCCCGCCACGGGGCGGCCCGGGTCCCAAACCGGCCAAGTCGCGGAATTCCCCTGCCCCGGAGCCGAAGGCCGGGGTGGTCCCGTTAGGTCCGCGACGCCCTGAGGTTCGGCCGGCGCCGGTCACCGCTCCAGGCCGAAAAGAGCGTCCGCGGCAAGAACGCTCTCCGTCTCGCCTTCGTGCGAGGCGATGAGTTCCCCGTCGGAACCGATGCCGATGGCGACGAGGACGCGACCCTGCCCATCGCGGTACTTCTTGCCGGGCGTGGCATCGAACAACCCCCAAACGGGGGCCAGCGCCGCCCAGGAGTCGGGCTCGGGCAGCCTCGCCAAGTGCGCCAGAATCGTCCCGGCCAACTCCTCGGCGGACGGAGCGACGCCACGTTCGCCCTCCAAACTGGTGACCGCTCGCTCCAAACCTGCCGGCAACTCGATCGGGCGCAGGTTGATCCCCACTCCCACGATGGCCACCCGCCGACGGTCGGGGTCTTCGACCACCTCGGTGAGGATGCCGCCAAGCTTCTTGCCCCGGAGCGAAAGGTCGTTCGGCCAGCGCAACTGCGCCCGAGTCGCGCCGGCGACCGCGACCGCGACCGCCATGCCGATCAGCCACGGCTTCGGGTGGTCGGCGTAGTTGCCGAACACGAACGACATGGTCAGCGACCGACCTGGAGCGCTGACCCACTCGCGGGTGAACCGTCCCCGACCCGCCGTCTGGTTGTCTGCCAGCACGATGCCCACGGGCTCGCGGTTGGCAAGCAGACGCTGCGCTTCGGCTTGGGTGGAATCCACTTCTGCCCGATGCACCCAGGGACCGAATTCGAGGGGACTTCTCATGCAAACTCCAAATGCAAGGCCAGTGGCCGCGAAGCCATCGTGGTCGCGCTGGTCGAAACGTATTGGACGCCCGTCGCGCCAATCTCGCCGAGGTTGTCCAGCGTGACGCCGCCGCTGGCTTCGAGAGGCACTCGGTCGCCCAAGCGCTCGACCACCTCCCGGAGTCGCTCCGGTGTCATGTTGTCGAGGAGCAGCACGTCGGCCCCTGCCTCATGGGCTGCGATCGCCTCTTCGAGCGTGGCGCATTCGACCTCGATCTTGGTCATGGGCGAAACGTTGGCGCGGACTGTGGCGACTGCGGCGGCCACGTCGCCCACGGCTCGAATGTGGTTGTCCTTGAGCATGGCGGCATCGTACAGGCCCATCCGGTGGTTCATGCCGCCGCCACACCGAACGGCGTACTTGGCCAGGCTCCGCAAACCAGGGACGGTTTTGCGCGTGTCGAGCAGCCTCGCGCCCGTGCCCTGCAAGGCGCGGACGTACGTGCGGGTGGTGGAGGCGATGCCCGAAAGGTGCATCAGGAAGTTCAAGGCCGTCCGCTCGCGGGCGACCACAAGGGCGGGCGAGCCGATTCCCTTGAGCACCACGGTTCCCGGGGCAACCGCGTCTCCGTCCTGCACCAGCGCC
>JACFNW010000216.1 GCA_019454665.1 Fimbriimonadaceae bacterium
TCATGGCGAACATCGACGGCGACCCGTTCCGCACGCAGTTGTTCGGCACCAAGGCGGGCGCGGACATCCAGTTCTGGGGCGGCGAACCCATCACGATCTACACCGAGCAGAACCGCCAGTTGTTCAACATGGTCCCCCGCAACGTGCCGAACGTGCCTTCGGCGCACACGGCGGAGGTCCAGGCGTTCGTGGACGCCATCCTGAACGGCAAACCCTCGCCCGTCCCCGGCGAGAACGGTCTGATCCTGAACGCCATCTTCGATGCGCTCTACACCAGCGCGGCGACCGGCAAGGAACAGGCCGTGGACGTGTCGTTCTGAGTCTCGGTCGCTTCAGTGGTCCAGAAAGGCCGCTGCCTGCTCGGGAGCGGCCTCTTCGTGGACGATGGCCATGAGCGCCCGGGTCATGCCGGCGGGGTTGGGGTGTTGGATCACGTTGCGCCCGTAGACGATGCCCGAGGCCCCTTGCCGCATCAGGGCGTAGGTGCGGGTTAGGATCTCCTTGTCGGTGGCGCGGCCCCCGCCGCGCACCAGCACCGGCACGCCGCTGGCCACCTCGATCACGCGGTGGTACTCCTCGATGGGGTCGCAGGGGTCGGCCTTGATCACGTCCGCGCCCATCTCGACGGCTTGCCGAACAAGCGGCAGTATCTTGTTCAAGTCCCCGTCCACCAGGTAGCTGCCTCCGGCGGAGTTGGGGCGCATCACCAGTGGTTCGACCATCAAGGGCATCCCGAAGCGGTCGCATTCGGCGCGCAGTGTGGCGATGTTGCGGAGGCAAGCCCTGTGCAAATCCGGCTGATCGGGGAGCGACAGCAGGTTGACCACCACGCAGGCCGCATCCAGCCGCAGGGCTTGCTCCACCGGATTCGAAATCAGCTCGGAAAACAGCGATAACGGCAAGGGGAAGCCGTACACATTGGCCACATCGGTGCGAAGCACCAACGCGGGCCGCCGTTCCATCGGCAAGGCTTGAAGGATCGGCGCGGTGCCAATGGGCAATTGGATGGCGTCGGGCCGTGCCGAGGCGACCGTGGCGATGGCTCGCCCTGCGTCCTCGATCCCGGAGAGGAAGCCCCGCTCGTTGAAGAATCCGTGGTCGATCGCGACATCGAAGCATCGCCCATCGGGGGCCAAGAGTCGCTGGAGGCGGGGAGGTCGGCTGGCCATCGCCAACGAGTTTACTGCGGCGAGGGCTCGACCAGCGCCAACAACTGATCGTGCTGGACCTGATCGCCCACCGACACCGCCAGCCGGACGACTTGTCCCGAAACGGGCGCGATGAGCGATTGCTGGGTCTTCATGGATTCCAGCACCAGCAACTTGTCGCCCGCCTCCACGGAAGCCCCCACCTCGACCAACACTTCGGTGATTTGTCCAGGCATCGGGGCATGAACCTCGCCAGAAGACGCCGCGCTACCAGCGGCCGAGTGCCGCACCTGCTCGACGACGAACCGTCGGCCCCGGTAGGAGACGAGCGTCCGATCGCCGACCTTGGCCACCAAAGCGGTGTGGGTGCCCTCGGGGGTTCGAACGAGCAGACGGTCGCCCAGAGGCTCGACCACCGCGCCGGAATCGGCAAGTTCGACCTCGGAACCATTGACCAATCGTCTCACTGCCCACCCCCTGCCGCACGGACGAAGGCCGCAAACAACTTCTGACTGTCGGTCGAATCCAGAGTGGTTTCAGGGTGCCATTGCACACCCACATGCCAGACGTCGCCCGTGGATTCCACGCCTTCGATGATGCCGTCCTCGGCGCGAGCGGTGACGCGCAGACCATCGGCGACCCGGCCCACCGACTGGTGGTGGTACGACCGACCCTGCGCGTGCGGACCGAGAATGCCGTGAAGCCGCGAACCCTCGACGAACGTGTACGTCTGCACTGCGCCAGAGCCATGCTCTTCGTGGCCGACCACGTCGGGCACGTGTTGCACCAGCGAACCACCGTACAGTACGTTGAGCAGTTGGCACCCGTAACAGACGCCCAGGTACGGTTTCGTCTTCCAAGCGTCCCAAAGCGAGCGTTCGAAAGCGAACCGCCCGGGGTCCAGGCCGTAGACGCGTTCGTGAGGCTCTTCCCCGTAGATCGAGGGATGGATGTCGCCGCCGCCGGGCACCATCCACGCATCCACATGATCGGCCAAAGCGGCGAAGTCGGCGGAGGGTGGCACGATGACGGGCACGCCGCCCGCCCGCGAGATCGCCTCGGCGTAGTCCAGCTTCAGTTCCAGCCGACGGTCGCCTTCGTCGGTGGCCCCGAAACGCGGACTGATGGCGATGATCGGCTTCACGGCTGGATCAGCGATTCGATGTTCTCGACGTTGCGCTTGACTTCGTTCAGGAACTCGGCCGCGCCGACGCCATTGATGAGCCGGTGGTCGAACGTCAGGCCCAGGTTGACGAGCCGAACGAGCTCGGGCGTGTCGCCCGCAAAGCCCCAATACACTTCACCGAGGAAGAGCGTGGCGACCGAGGGCGGCACCACGACGGGGATGGCGTCGCGCAACCCGTGACGCTGCATGTTGGTGAGACTGAGGGCCACGGATTCGTTGGCCTGATCCTTGCCTCCTCGGGCCAAGCCGATTCGCTCGCGTATCGCATCGGCGAACTCGCGCCACGAGAGGTGGTCGGCATCGTCCACGACGGCCAAAACCAATTGGTCGCCCGGCAGGGCGACGGCGATGCCCAGGTGCGCCTTCTCATACGTGCGGATCGTCGAATCGCCGACGAGCGTCGAGCGGAACATCGGATGGTTCTTGAGGGCTTGGGCCACGGCGAAGGCGAACATCGTGAACGCGGACGGCTGGAAGTCGCCGCCCTGAGCGTTGGCAGCGGCGCGGGCGGCCTCTACACCCGACCAGCGCGCAGCGACGGACATCGTGCCGGGCACGACCAGTTGCGCCCCACGCTGGAGCCGCGAGGCCAGGATGCGCTGTGCGCCGGTCATCGCGGTTTCGCTGTAGCCCGTCGCCGGACCCGCCGAGCCGGCGAGGAACGCGTCAATGTCGGCGGGCATCACCTTGTCCACCTTGGCGGCAACGGCGGCGAGCTGCTCGTCGGTCATGCCCTTTTCTTTGGCGTAGGCTCGGCTGCGCGGGGGAACGTTGCGGAGTCGAGCGGCTCCCGCGTCGGCGGCTGCGGCGGGTGCCGCCGCTTGGGGCGCGGCGGTTTCGGCTGGCCCATGGCTCGGCGCGGCGGCTTCTTCCACGCCTTCGGCGACCCGCATCTTGGCCACTGGGGCGCCGATGGGCAACACGGCATCGGCTTCCGCGAGCCATTCGAGCAGCGTGCCTTCGTAGGGGGACTCCACGTCCATGACGGCCTTGTCGGTCTCCATCTGGTAGATGGGTTCGTCGCGTTTGACGCTGTCGCCAGGTTGCTTGAGCATGGCGACGAGGCGGGCTTCTTGCAGGCCTTCGCCGATCTGGGGGATGTGGACGGATACGTCGGGCATGGGTCACCGGCGGCGGCTGCCGCCAACTTGGGATTGTGGCACATGCGGTTTCGCCCGTCGAAGCGAACCAACTCGGCTCCCGCAGCGTTAGAACCCGTTGGTATGCAAACCGCGCCGATCGCTTTTTCCATGGGGCCTTGGGCGTTTTGAGACGGTCTTTGGGCGGTATTGTGAGCGGAGCCATGGTTCGACCCCTTTCCGTTCTCGCACTCTGCGCGGTGTGTTTTGCCACCGTTGGAGCGCAAACCCGTCTCGATCTGGACCAAGCGCTGCGCTTGGCCCGAGAGAACAACGGCACCATCCGCGCCGCCTGGCTGGACATCGAAGGCGCCCGGAGCCGCGTCCGCCAGAACCGCGCCGCCTTTTTCCCGACGATCACGCCCGATGCGGGTTACCGCTATCAGCGGCAGGAGTCGTTCACGGGTCTGCGTTCCACGTTCAAGAGCGACGACGCGTTCGCGGGCATCGCGGCGAGTTGGCGGCTGTTGGATTCGGGCCAGAGGCAACTGGGGGTGGCGGGCTCGAGCGCGTCGCTGACCGCCCAGGAACTTTCGAGCCTGCAGACGCTTCGCACGACGCTGACCGAGGTCCACGTGCGGTACTTCGAGGTGCTGCGCGCACGCAAGCTGGTGGAGGTTTCGAAGTCGACCGTGGCCCGAGCCCAGGAAGTGCTCAAGCAGGTTCAGGCACGGATCCGCGTCAAAGACATGGCCGAGAAGGAAGAACTGCAGGCCAAGGCCGACGTGCTGAACGCCGAAGTGAGTCTGCTCAGCTCTCAGAACCGAGTGGAGACCGCCGAGGCCGAGTTGAAGGCGATCATCGGTTGGGACTCTTCTCAAGAACTGCCCGACTTGGCCGATGTGCCCGACTTTCCTTCGGAGAGCCAGTTGGAGACGCTCGACCAGTTGGTCGCGTTCGGTTTGGCGAACCGCCCCGACCTTCAGTCTCGCGAAGCGAGCCTGAAGAGCCTGGGATACTCGCTCAAGCGCTCCCAACTCGAAGCCGGCCCCACGTACACCGTGGACGCCAACTTCGAACGCCGCTTCGGCCCGTCGCCGACCGAGACCAGCAACCTGACGGCTATGGTGTCCATGCCGCTGTTCGACGGCAACCGTTCGCGCGAAGCGGCCAATGAAATCCGTCTGAACGTGATGGCCACCGAAAGCGAGCTCAAGCAGCTTCGCCGCGACGCTCAGGCGTCCATCGAGTCCACGTACAAGACGCTGACCCAGAACCGCCAGCGGCTCCGGGCGGCGAAACTCGCCTTCGACGCGGCGAAACTGAACTACGAAGCCGCCGAAGGGGCCTTCAGCAAGGGCGCGGCCGACCTGATCGCCGTCATCACGGCCCAAGTCAGCCTCGTCACCGCCGAGTCGAATCTCGTCGAAGCCTCGTACGATACGTATAT
>JACFNW010000217.1 GCA_019454665.1 Fimbriimonadaceae bacterium
GTAGAGGAAGACCGCCCGCTGCGCCTGGATGTTCTTGAGCGCATTGCCGAGGGCCTCGACCGAGAGCGTCGAGACGTCCAGCGTGGCGAGGGTGGAAAGGCGGGTGTTGGTCGTCGCGAGGAAGTGCCTGCCCTCGCGCGTGATGCCGTGGCCCGCGTAGTAGAAGAAGAAACTGTCTTGGGGTTGGATCTGGACGGAGAGGGCTTCGAGGCGCTCCAGGATGTTGACGTTGGTGGGCCGAAGGTTGCCGCTCTCCACGTCGCTGGTCATGAGTACGACGCTGTCGGCGCTGTAGCCGTTCCGCATCAGCGCGTCGGCGACAGCTTTAGCGTCGGCGACGGCGAACGGGATCGGGCTGACGGCTTCGCTCTCGTAGTCGCCCACACCCACGACGAACGCCCAATTGCGTCCGAGTTGGGCCATCGAGGCCGCCGAGAGCAGGGCGACCGCCACGGGCAACGCGCACCGCTTGGCCGCGCCTTTCGCCATCCATGCTAGAGCCCGCTTTGCCAACACTTTGAACTGAGGACCTGATCCTTGAGCCATCGGCGTTTTTCGTTTGGCTCGGTCGTCAATCATGACACAAAACAGGGACTGCACCGGGGTTACGACGCCAGCCCTTCCTTGACCATGGTGAGGGTCGCGTCCATGCCTTCGCCGTTCGGGCCGATGGGCGCGTTGCGCCAGATGAACTGCGATTTGGCCACCCAGCCCGTTGCCGTATCCACCCAGATCGTGCCATCCGAAGTGGCGGGGTTCGGGGCGTCGGTCTCGGTCATGCTGAAGCGGATTCTCATCGTTTCGACCGTGCCCAGCGACTCGATGGCCTCGACGCGGTAGACGACGCGGACGGCTCGGGCTCCCGTGACGGGGTTCATCCGCGTCTCGAACGTCCAGAAGTCTTCGGCTTGGACGGGAGCAGGCGGCGACTGGAACATGGTCATGAACGCGATGCGGTAGGCCGCCACGTTCACGTCGGGCCCGAGAAGTTCTTTGACCACGCCGTTCGCCATGTAAACGCCCGAGGAGGCCGCGCCACCGTCGGTCTTGCTCTCCAAGACGTACGATCCGTCGGCTTCGATTCGGGAGACCGTCTGCGACATGGTTCCGGCGTGGGTGGCTCCGCCGATCTTCAGTTCGTAGCGGTAGGCGGCGCTGTCGCCCGGTGCGTGCGTTCGCTTGAGCGGCTTCGCCTGCGGCATGGCGAGCGCCCCGATTCCGAGTGCGGCGAGGGCGAGCGCGGTCTTGAGGTGGGTCATGGCGTTGAGCATGCGGCCTTTGCCCAGCATTATTGGCAGGGTCGGGGCAAAACTGGCGACCATGAGAGTTTACTTCAGGTTGTCGGGCGGCCCGTGCCGGGTTCTGGGGCCGCTGGTATCCTCGGTTGAGGCTGCGCCAAGGTTGCGCGGCCCTTTTTCGTGAGGACAACAATGAACAAGACGTTCGCAGTGCTTGGCTCCGGCATGCAAGGCACCGCAGCCGCGTATGATCTGGCTCGGTTCGCCAATCCCGCCCGCATCGTGATGGGCGACCTCGATCGCGACCAATCGCAGACCAACGCGGACCGGGTGAACCGGCTCGTGGGCCGAGACCTGTGCGTGCCGGCGCAGGCGAACGCCCTCGACCCGACCTCGCTGCGGGAGTTCCTGGAGCCCGTGGACGTGGTCCTCAGCTGTGTCCCGTATTGGATGCACCCGCAGGTCGCCCAGGTCGCCATCGAGGCCAAGACCAACATGGTGGACATGGGCGGCGACACCGACGTCAGCCTGAAGACGCTCGCGTTGGACGAGCGGGCCAAGGCGGCGGGCATCAGCATCGTCCCGGACACTGGCCTTGCCCCCGGCTTGGTGAACAACCTCGGCGCGTACTTCATCGAGAACCTGGACGAGGTGGACGCCATCAAGCTGTACTGCGGCGGGCTTCCCCAGAACCCCAAGCCGCCGTTCAACTACAAGCTGGTGTTCAACGTCGAAGGGCTGGTCACCGAGTACGTGGACCAGGCGCGCGTCATCCGCAACGGCGAAGTCGTTCTGGTGGACACGCTGGACGAACTCGAACTCATCCACATCGCCGAATTGGGCGAGATGGAGGCGTTCACCACCAGCGGCGGCACCAGCACGGCGCCCTATACGTTCAAGGACAAGGTCCGCAACTACGACTACAAGACCATCCGGTTCCCCGGCCACTGCGAGCGGATGCGCATCTTTATGGACTTCGGCTTCTGGGACACCGAGGAAGTGGACGTGAAGGGCGTGAAGGTCCAGCCGCGCGAGCTGTTCCATACCCTGATGGGTCCCCGGCTGCGCGACGACAGCGACGTGGACCAGGTCATCGTGCGCGGCGTGGGCATAGGCACCAAGGACGGCAAGCACACCACGCTGCAGATCGACATCCACGACAGGTTCGACCCCGCGACGGGGTTCAGCGCCATGGAGCGGATGACCGGCTTCTCGACGGCGACCATCGCCAAGGAGATCGCCGACGGCTTGGTCGCGCCGGGCTGCATCCGGTACGAACTCGCCATGCCCGGCACGAAGTTCGTGTCCGAGATTCAGAAGCGCGGCATCTCGCTGAAGTTCTCGTAGGCGGTTGCTGGAGCGGGCGCGTCTCGCGCCCGCACCGCACCGCAACTGGCCGGTGTCAGCCAGACGAAGAGAGCGGGTCGCTGTAACCCAGGTTCAGCACCCGGCCGGACGTCGCGTCAATGACGACGAACACATCCTTGTCGCTGTGAAACTGGACTTCGTAGGCGAGGAAGCAGTCAACCGGCCGCAGGCGGATGCCCAGATCGGTGCGGGCACGTTCCCGCCAAGCGAAGCGGTCGGGGCTGTATCCCAGCTCCACACTGCGGATGTCGGGAAGTTCGCCCAAGCCTAGTCGAGCCCAGCGGGGGCCGAGTTCGACGCGGGCTCGCTCCACGGCTTGTGATTCGGTCAAGGTCGGCGTACTTCCTTGAGTCACCGAGTTGCGGGTGATGCTCATCCAGAACGGAGTTCCGGTGTAGGGGTCCACCTGAATCCGTGCGTTGTTGCCTCCCCGCAAGAACCGCCGGCCATTCACGCGTTCGCCGAGGTGGATGGTTGCCGCTCCGGGGACGACGCGGCCCTCAACAGCGGCATCGTGGCTGACGGCGATCCCCTGGATGGCCCATGAAGCGGGGACGCCCATTTTGCGGGCCAATGCCGTCAACGCGTCCTTCGCCTCTTCGGCAGTTGCCCAAAGCGGATCGCGCCTGGGAGCGTCCAAACGCAACGGCAGGAACGCGGCGTCGGTGTAAAGGATGACCTCGCCATCCTCGGGATGAATCGTGACGCTTTTGAGTCCGGCGTTCACGTTGACGCCGCCTTCGTCGCGATGAAAGCGAAACGACTCATTGGCGGACGCATGTCCGATCCGCTCCATGAACGCCCGACCGATAGCCAGGAATCGGTCCTCCGATCCCCCCGATTGCAGGAAAAGTCCGGTCAAAGCCAGATATCCGATCAGCATCTTCATTGTTGCTCCTTGGTCAGGTTGGCCACCCTCGTCCTGTATACCTCACCGATGATGTGTTCAACCCTTGTTTCACTCCTATGGCGCGAGCTACGCCTGTTTGGAGTTCTCATCCAAGGCTGAACGGGCCTGTCGCGGTCCGTTGCGAGTACATTCGGCAGGTGATCGCGATGACGATGGCGTTTCTGGCGGTGCTCGGTTCCCATGCCTCGGCTCAGGGCGTAGCCGTGGACCCCTCCACGGTCATGTGGTTCCCGACGCCCGCCGCCAAGTGGGACGAGGCGCTCCCCGTGGGCAACGGCAGACTCGGGGCGATGGTCTTTGGGACCGTCGCGGAGGAGCGCATCCAGCTCAACGAGGACACCTATTGGTCCGGTAGGCCATACTCGACCGTGGTGAAGGGCGGGCACGAGGCGCTGCCCGAGATTCAGCGATTGGTGTTCGAGGAAAGATACTTCGAGGCGCACGACCTGTTCGGGCGCAGGCTCATGGGCTACCCCGTCGAACAGCAGAAGTACCAGAGCTTCGCCAACCTCCACCTGTTCACAGGCGTCGCGGAGCCGGTTTCGGATTATTGGCGGACGCTCGACCTGAAGACCGGGGTCGTCACCATAGAGTACGTGTCGGACGGGGTGGCCCACCGTCGCGAGGTGTTTGCTTCCGCGCCCGATCAAGCGGTCGTGGTGAGGCTCACGGCCAGCCGGCCCGGCGCGGTCTCGTTTCGCGCCAACCTGCGCGGCGTGCGCAACCGGGCCCACTCGAACTATGGGACCGACTACTTCCGGATGGACCCGGTGGGGCACGATGGCCTTGCGGTCACCGGCAAGTCGGCCGACTACCTTGGAGTCGCGAACAGCTCGGTCGAGTTCCCGACGGTTCGCGGGGCGAGCTACACGCTGCGACCCGCCTAAGCCGGGTTGGGGGCGCCGGCCAGGTCGGCGACGTAAGCCGGGGTGAGGCCGAGCAGTTGGCGCACGACGGGGTCGCCGGAGGCCTCGGCATAGGCCCGCGGGCGTTCAGAGGGTTCGTAGCCGGGCCAGACCTTCATCCACGAATGGCCGTAGTTGTAGATGAGCACCTTGCGCCACCGTTCGCTGGCGTTGTTGGTGGCGCAGTGGTAGATGCGGCAGTTGAACAGGTAAGCCGTCCCCGCTCGGCCCGTGATCTGCACGGCGCCGGGCATGTCCTTGGGGTCGGCCACGGTGGGGAAGGCGTGGTCCAGGGGGAAGCGATGCGATCCCGGCACCACGGCCGTCCCCCCGGAATCGGGCTCGACGTCGGTGAGCAGGAAGAACACCTTGACCATGAGCAGCGAGAGCGGGTGGTGGATGCCACGCATCCCCACGTCGTGGT
>JACFNW010000218.1 GCA_019454665.1 Fimbriimonadaceae bacterium
GTGTTGCACCGCCGGCCGTGGTTGCGCTTCGCCGTCCAGGTGGATTCGCCCGATGCTGTGTCGGGGCTGCTGTGGACGTTGGTCAACGGCGACGTGAACGGGGACAACTCGGTGAATGCGATGGACTTCCTGGCGTTGCGCGGGGCGTTCGGTTCGAGCACGGGCGATGCCGCTTGGAATCCCTATGCCGACTTGAACGGCGACGGCTCGGTCGGCATCTCGGACTTCCAGATTCTGCGGGCTAACTTCGGACGCTCCGGCGACCTCTGATCTTGCGGCCCTGAAGGGACGCGCTCCGTCGTGTCCACGCTAGAAACAGTCGCCACGGAGGACGACCCTCCAACGTCCCTCGCTTCACTGGGTGCAACGGAACCGTCGCCGGACCGGTAATCTCCATGCGATGGACTCCGATGCCCTCCATGCCACCGTCGTCGGCCAATACCAGCGCCATGTGAACCCTGCCCTCGCCAAGCTGATGGGCTTTGCCGGGTTCGGGGTCGAGGTCCAAGGCGAAGGCTGCTGGATCACCGACCACGACGGCCGGAAGTTCCTCGACTGCCTCGGCGGCTACGGGGTGTTCAGCCTCGGCCACCGCAACCCGTCGGTCGTCGAAGCCGTCCGCTCCCAGCTCGACCGCATGCCTCTCTCGGGCAAAGCGTTCTTCAACGCGGCGCAGGGCGCCCTGGCCGAAAAACTCGCCTCGCTGGCCCCCGGCGACCTGCAGTTCACGTTCTTCTGCAACAGCGGGGCCGAAGCCTGCGAGGCCGCCCTCAAGTTCGCCAAGGGCGCGACGGGGCGAGCCAAGATCGTCTCCACCGAAGGCGGCTACCACGGCAAAACGCTGGGCGCACTGGCCGCCACGGGCCGCTCCAAGTACCGCAAGCCCTTCGAGCCCCTGATGCCGGGTGTGCAGTTCGTGCCGTATGGCGACGCAGACGCTTTGGCCGCCGCCGTAGACGGCGAAACCGCCTGCGTGATCGTCGAGCCGATCCAGGGCGAGGGAGGCATCCACGTGCCGCCCGATGGCTACCTCGCTTCGGCGCGAGAGGCCTGCGACCGTGCCGGAGCGCTGCTCATCTTCGACGAGGTTCAAACCGGACTCGGTCGAACGGGCACGATGTTCGCCTGCGAGCACGAAGGCGTCGCCCCGGACCTGATGACCCTGGCCAAGTGCCTGGGCGGCGGCGTCATGCCTATCGGTGCGCTCATGGGTACGCGAGCCGTTTGGGACAAGGTCTTCTCCGAGAACCCCATCGCCCACTCGTCCACGTTCGGCGGCAACGCCTTGGCGTGCGCAGCTGGGTTGGCGGCACTGGAAGTCGTCGAACGCGACCGCCTGTGCGCCCGAGCCCGGGTGATGGGAAGCAAGCTCATCGCAGGTTTGGAGACGGTTCGAGCGGCGCAATCCGACCTCATCGCCGAGGTGCGCGGTCGCGGCCTCATGATCGGCGTCGAGTTCGCCATGGACGAGGTGGGCGAACTCGTGGTGGCCCAGATGATGAAGCGGGGCGTGTGCGTGGCGTACACGCTGAACAACCCCAGGGTCATCCGCTTCGAGCCGCCGCTGATCATCTCGGACGACGAGGCAGATCTGGCCGTGCGCGTGTTCGCCGAGGCCGTCGCCGAAACCGCCGAACTCATCGCCGAGTTGGTGTGAATGCGCTTAACTCACTTTTAACCGGCTCCCATTGCGGTTCCGTGGGTGCATCGGATACCTTGACGAACGGCGTCGAATCGGGCCCGCGAAGTACAATGGGCCAAACCGGCGAGTCCGGTTCGAGGTTCAACACGTCGTGGCAACCGCTTACACCCCAGGCCTAACCGTCAGTCGAGATGTCGTCGTGCGCCGCGAGCGCCGCCTGCCCATCAAGGGTCGGGTGCTCGTGAAAGAAGGCGACGTGGTCCGTCCCGATCAGGTCGTGGCCGAGGCCCTTATCCCCGGTCCGTTGCAGACCATCAAGCTCGCCGAGTTGTTGGGCGTCGAGGCCCGCGAGGTCGGCACGTTCTTCCGCAAACAGATCGGCGACCCGATCGCCAAGGGAGAGGTGATCGCCGAGACCAAAGGCTTTCTCGGCATGTTCAAGAGCTCGGTGACCAGCGAGGCCACGGGCACCGTGGAAGCGATCTCGGAGCTGACCGGCCACGTCCTCGTGCGCGAGCCCGCCATCCCCGTTCAGATCACGGCCTACATCGAAGGGCGGATTGACGAGGTGAAGCCGGGCGAAGGCGCGGTCGTCGAAACGCGCGGCGCCATGGTTCAGGGCATTTTCGGCATCGGCGGCGAACGGCACGGAACGATCCGCGTCGCCGTCGGATCGCACCGAGAGACGCTGGATGGGAACCATATCCAGTCCACCGACAAGGACAAGATCCTCATCGGCGGGTCGGGCGTGACTCTGGCGGGCCTGCAAAAGGCTGCGGAGATCGGTGCGGCGGGCGTCGTCGCTGGCGGCATCCGCGATGCCGACCTGACCGCCTTCCTCGGATACGACATTGGAGTGGCCATTACGGGCCAAGAGGAAGTCGGTGTCACGCTGGTCGTGACCGAAGGCTTCGGCTACCTCGACATGGCGCAACGCACGTTCGAGCTGTTCAAGTCCCTCGAAGGCAAACATGGCTCGATCAACGGCGCCACCCAGATCCGCGCGGGCGTCATCCGTCCCGAAGTCATCGTGCCCCTTTCGCAACAGGTAGAGGGCGCCCAGGAAGCGGGCCAAGCCACTTCCTTGGAGGAAGGCACCCCCATCCGAGTCATCCGCGAACCCTATTTCGGTCGCTTGGGCAAAGTCGTCGGACTGCCGCCCGAACTCAAGGAAGTCGAGTCCGGCACCCTCGTTCGCGTGTTGGAAGCCGAACTCGAAAACGGCGAGCGTGCCACCGTGCCGCGAGCCAACGTCGAGATCATCGCCACATAAAACCGCCTATGACCCTCCTCATCGTTGACGACGAACCCGCCATCCTCGAGACCGTCGAACACCGATTCCGAAGGGAGGGGTACACCACCTTCACCGCCGATTCTGCCGAGGAGGCGATGCGGCTCTTCCGACGGATCAAGCCCGACCTGATCCTGCTCGACATCATGCTGCCCCAGCGTTCGGGCTGGGATTTCTGCCGGACCGTGCGCAAAGACAGCTCGGTCCCCATCATCATGGTCACCGCTCGGGCCGACGAGGCCGACCGCATCAAGGGCCTGGAACTGGGGGCCGACGACTACGTGGTCAAGCCGTTCAATCTGGGCGAGCTTTCCGCCCGGGTGAAGGCCGTGCTGCGGCGGGCCACTGGCGAGCCCACGCACGAGGTCGTCGAGCGGGGCAACCTCCGCATAGACCCCAAGAGCCACAGCGTCACGTTGGACGGCGAGGCTGTCGAGCTTTCGCCCAAGGAGTTTGCGTTGCTGTACTTCCTCGCTCGCAACCCCGACCACGTGTTCGCCCGCGACACGTTGCTCGACCGGGTGTGGGGCCGGGACGCGTTCGTGAGCTCGCGAACAGTAGATGTTCACATTCGCTGGCTGCGCAAGCGCATCGAGCCCGACGCCGAGCACCCGGTCCGCATCCTCACCGTACGCGGGATCGGCTACAAGTTTGTAGGGTAACCCGTGTTCGGTGTTCGATGTTCTTGTCCTGGTTACCGACCAGGATGGCCCTTACCCCTAGCCTCTCTCCCACCGACGTTACCTGCTTAGCGCCCGAAAGCAGACCACGGTGGAAAGGGGAACTTCGCCTCCAATCCCGAACACCCAACATTTGGGACTCTAGTTCACCGAGAAGACCGAGTCCGCGATGCCCGCGTTGAGCTTCAGGTCCTCGTACTGCGTCACGCCCGCGACCTTGTTCTCGACGTTGCGGACGGTGAGTTTGGTTGGGAACCAGACGCCTCCGTTTTGCACGGGGTTCTCGTAGGTGAACGTCGCGAGTTGGACGTCTTTCTGGTTGTACCACTCGCGCTTGGTCACATAGCGCTTGGCGGGGTCCACCCAGACGCGGCTCCGGCTGGTGTCGTCAAGCTTGGGCTTGTACGTGAGGTCGAACACGAGTTCGCCCGTGCGGCGATCGGTGCGGACGTACTTGGCGTCGAAGAGATCCACGAACAGCGAGGGCGTCAGCATGCCGAAGTCCACGAGCGTCTGTCGCTTGCCTGGGGACATGGCGAGATTCTCGCGCTGATTGAGGCGCGCCTTGGGGATGCGGACGAGCCGCGTGGCCCCGTTCAGCACGAACGTGATGTCCGTGTCGTCCACCGTGCTTTCGAGGCGGAGCTTGAACGGCTCCTTGACTTGGACCTTGGTCCATTTGAACCGGTACGACTGGGCGAAGTCTTTGTTGATCTTGGCCAGTTCGCGCTGGACGCCGGTTTGCACGCGCGCGACGAACGAAGCGTCCTTGAACCCCTTGGACACGATGTCGTCAATGCCGGGGTCCTGAAGCGGGGCCGTGCCGAGGGCGAGAAGGGCAAGAAGGGTCGTCATGGGAAGTATTGTGACCGCTTGGGTCACTTAGCAGAACGCTTCGAAACGCATGGCGTTTCCCGGTCGGCTTCCAAGTTGGGACCCGCGGCCCAGTTGCCCCAATCTCGCACCTCTCGTTTCCGTGATGTGAATCCGAGTGCGTCGTGTTATGATGGGTGCAGAATCGGCCCGTCCGCCGAGACGAGACCAGGAAACCACCATGACCCGCCCCATCGCCCTCTTGCTGTTTTTCGTTCTCGCCATCGCCGGGAGATCGGCGCGTGCGCTTGCCCAAGCAATCCCCTATGGCCCCAACACGCCGGCGCTCACGGGGTACGGGTTCACGCTCACCG
>JACFNW010000219.1 GCA_019454665.1 Fimbriimonadaceae bacterium
CTCGCCTTTGGCGAAGGTTCCGTTGTATGATGGACACGGGAACATGATCGCGACGTTGACGAAAGGCTCGGGCGGGACGTACCAGGTCTCGGCCCGAAGGTACACGGACCCCTGGGGCGTGACCCGCGTCGGCGCGTCCACCGGCTCGCCGGACCAGCGGTACTGCGCCAACCTGGGGCATCGGCAAGACGACGAGAGCGGGCTGACCTACATGCGGGCGAGGTACTACGAACCTACGACGGGACGGTTCATCTCCGAAGACCCGGCCAGAGATGGGGGGAATTGGTTTTCATATGGAAACACATGCCCGACGACCCATGTAGATTGCAACGGTCAGAATGCTGTCGCTCTCGCTGGCTTCATCGTTGGGTTCTTGATGGCCCTCTATTCCGAATACTCCGCAGGCACACTTTCTTGGCAGTCGGGTGGCAGAGCGCTTGATAAAGCTTTGTTGTCGGCTGCTGCTGGCTACGGAATCAAATTGGCAATCAAACTCTTCGCACCAAGCGGCACATTCCTGCAAATGGTTAAAACCGGTGTGTCCGGTGGCATCGCGGCAGCCGCTGTATTTCTTATTGCGAAGCGGACGGGTGAGATTGCTTTGCATCTCCTACTTCTAGCGTTGGATACGCTGAGCGAGAGTTTTTTCAATACGAATCTCACCGGAGGATGCGAATGGGGAGGATTCTCGTCAGGTGCTAACTGCAATGATCCCATTTTTTAGAATGCTGCGTGACGAAATCGGCACGATCTTGAAACGCAGAGCTGTCTTGAGGTGGCTTGGCGTTGTCACATGGTGTGCTGCATATCCGCCATGCATCGTCTACGCTCTGCGATCATGGCTAGGTTCCACGTACGATTCGCATCGCGAAATTATCGACATATTTTGGATAGTCCCAGGCGTTATTGTCGCTATCCTACTAATGCCAATCCCATCAATCCGAAGAGAGTGATCGCGTATTGGAGCACTCTTTCCTCCTGCTCGACTTGCCTTGTTCGTCTTGGCCGTGGCCCTGGGAGCTACTACTACGAGGGGCAGATGGGGATCGAGGAGGACTACACGCGCGAGATCGAGGAATCCATGGAGACCGACGTCACGCGCTACGGCCTGGGGGCGCGGGGAATCGACTTTTTGGAGGTGGGCACCTACAACGCCTCGCATTTGGCGAAGGTTCCGTTGTATGCTGGACAGGGAACATGATCGCGACGTTGACGAAAGGCTCGGGCGGGACCTTCCAGGTCTCGGCCCGAAGATACACCGACCCCTGGGGGGTCACGCGCGTCGGCGAGTCCTCCGGCTCCCCGCCTGGCTGAGCGGATTCCCCGGACGACCGTCTGAAAACCCACCCAAATTCATACACGCCCCAAAATCGTGAAGGAGACTTCGGGGCCGGTGCAGAATCCAACCCATGATTCCCGTTGGGCGAAGACTTGGCTACAATGGGAGACCGCTGGAATGAATCAAGCCGAACACGACTTCCTCAACGAGCTCGACAAGAAACTCTGGTCGGCAGCCTGCAAGCTGTGGCCCGTGCTCGATGCTGCCGTCTATAAGCACGTCGTGCTCGGCCTGATCTTCCTCAAGTACGCCAGCGACGCGTTCGACCACCGCCGAGAGGAACTCAAACGCAGGTTCCGGGACCCGAACGACGAGTACTTCATGGACCCGGCGGACTACGGGCTCACCATCGAAGACGACCTCGAACAAGAAGTCGAGAACCGCGACTACTACCGCGAGGTCAACGTCTTCTGGGTGCCGCAAGAAGCCCGCTGGGAGAACCTGCGCGACAACAGCAAGCTCGCCGTCGGCGCGCAACTCCCCTGGGGGAAGCCCCATCGGGGCGTCAGCTTTCTGCTGGACGACGCCCTGGCCGCGCTCGCCGAGCAGAACGAGAAGCTGAAGAGAATCCTGGGACGGGACACCTTCACCCGACACGAAGTGCCGCCGCACGTCATGACGGGCCTCATCGACCTGTTCAGCACCACCAACTTCAGCGCGACCGAACACAACGGCCAGCCGCTCACGCTCAAGAGCAAAGACATCCTGGGCCACGTCTTCGAGTACTTCCTTGGCCAGTTCGCGCTCGCCGAAGGCCGGCGGGGCGGGCAGTACTACACGCCCAAGAGCATCGTCAGCCTCATCGTCGACATGCTCCGCCCGTTCCGGGGGCGCGTGTACGACCCGGCGATGGGCAGCGGCGGCTTCTTCGTCCAGAGCGAGGAGTTCCTGGAGGCGCACGGCGGCAGGGTCGGCGCGATCGCGGTCTACGGACAGGAGAGCAACCCCACCACCTGGCGCCTCGCCGCGATGAACATGGCGATTCGGGGGATAGATTTCGACTTCGGCGAGGGACCGGCCGATTCGTTCCTGAACGACCAGCACCCCGACCTGCGGGCCGACTTCGTCATGGCCAACCCGCCCTTCAACATGAAGGAGTGGGGCCGGGAGAAGCTGGAGAACGACCCGCGCTGGAAGTACGGCACCCCGCCCGCGAACAACGCGAACTTCGCCTGGATGCAGCACATGCTCCACCACCTCGCGCCGACGGGTTCCATGGCGCTGCTGCTCGCGAACGGCTCGATGTCGAGCAACACGGGAGGCGAGGGCGAGATCAGGAAGGCGCTCGTCGAGGCGGATGTGGTCGAGTGCATGGTGGCGCTGCCCGGCCAGCTGTTCACGAATGCGGCGATTCCGGCCTGCACCTGGTTTCTCACCAAGAAGAGCAAGGGGCAGCGCGCAGGGCAGATTCTGTTCATTGATGCGCGGAAGATGGGCTACATGAAGGACAAGGTGCTGCGCGACTTCACGGCAGAGGACATCGCCCAGATCGCCGACACCTTCCACCGCTGGCAGAACGGCGGCCCCTACGAGGACGTGCCCGGTTTCTGCAAGTCGGCCTCGCTTGCCCAAGTTCGCCAACACGACTTTGTTCTGACGCCCGGCCGGTATGTCGGCGCGGGAGCAGCGGAGGACGACGGCGAGGCATTTGAAGACAAGATGCAGCGTCTGACCCAAGCCCTCGCCGGGCAGATGGAAGAACGGCGGCGTCTGGAGGATCAGATCGAGAAGAACCTGGCGGGGCTGGGGTGGAAACTCGTTTAGGTTGAGGTCATGAGCGTGAGGGTAGCGGTGGCCAATGAGATGCTGGAGTGGGCTTGCCAAAGGGCCGGGCACACAGTCGCGTCTTTCCTTGAGGAACGCCCACAGTCGAAGCTTGAAGCCTGGCTTGCCGGTACCGACCGGCCCACGCTCAACCAACTAGAGCGGTTTGCGTCGTGGACCCACACCTCCGTCGGGGTCTTGCTCTTGCCCGAACCTCCCGCCGAGCCGCTGCCGATTGCGGACTTCCGAAGCGGACCGCGCCGCCGCCCGTCCGCCGATCTACTGGATGCGCTCTATCTCTGCCAGCAACGGCAAGACTGGTACCGGGATCACGCGCGCCTCTACCGGCTGGACCCGGTGGAGTTCGTGGACTCGGCGAACCCACGCTTTAGCAATCAGACGGGCCGATTGCTAAAAAAAGGTGGGAAGCCCGCGTCCAAACGCACGACTCCACCGTCCATAGATATGGCGGCACTAGCCGAAGCCGAGTTGGGCCGGTTGTTCCTTCGCGAGCTCCGTCACATTCCGAGTGTCAAGACGCGCAGGGATCCGCAAAGGGTTCGGGCCCGGGCGCGGAAAACCGAAACTCTTGGAAGAGGTAGTGCCGACTACTACGACAAGGAGGCAAACCAAGCATGGATACTTGGGAGTTCTATCAAGACTCGCAGGGCAAGTGGCGATGGCGTCGCCGGGCTCGCAATGGCGAGATCGTCGGCGCGTCCAGCGAGGGCTATAACAATCGCTCAGACTGCGAAGCCAACGCTCGCCGAAACGGCTGGCCCGGTTAGCAGGGGTCGCGGTGGGGTGCATCGGCGCCCCACCGCACCTGGGCCTGGGGAGGCACTGTGAGTTCCCTAATGCCCGAGGGCTGGAGGTTCGTGCAATTGGGCGACGTAATCTCCATTAATCCGGGGACACGCGGTCGAGATTGGCCCCACAGTCACATGTGTTACATTGACATTTCTGCGGTCGGGGAGGGCCTCATGACGGAGGAACCCGCCACAATCCCCACCCATCAGGCACCCAGCCGCGCGCAGCGGTTGGTGAAGGACGGGGACGTGATCCTTTCGACCGTTAGGCCCAATCGTCGGTCAATGCTCTACGCCCGCAATCCGAGTCCGAATACCGTTGTCTCCACCGGCTTTGCCGTGCTTCGTGCGCGTGAGTCAGACATTGACTCGCGCTTCCTTTACGCCTTGGTGCAGGATAGGGCGTTTACTGACTACCTCGTCACACGTGAACAAGGGGCGGCATATCCAGCGATTTCAACTAACGACATCTTTGAAGCGGAGGTTGCCCTGCCTCCGCTTTGGGAGCAGCGGCGGATCGCGCAGGTCCTCGGCTCCCTTGACGACAAGATCGAACTGCACCGGCGGATGTGCGCGACCCTGGAGGAGATGGCGAGGGCGATCTTTCGCTCGTGGTTCGTCGACTTCGACCCGGTGCGGGCGAAGGTCGCCGCCATCGCCGAGGGCCGCGACCCCGAGCGCGCCGCTATGGCCGCCATCAGCGGGAAGAATGAACAGGCCCTCGACACCCTCCCCGCTGAAACCCTCGCCTCCCTCCGCGCCACCGCCTCCCTCTTCCCATCCAGCTTCACCGACTCGGAACTGGGCGAGATTCCGGAGGGCTGGCATGACGGCAGGCTTGCTGAGTTGTGTACACTGAACGAATCATCTTGGAACAACCGAACATT
>JACFNW010000220.1 GCA_019454665.1 Fimbriimonadaceae bacterium
AACGTGACGGTCGGCGACGCGCTCCGTCCTTCGAGCGACGCCGCCGTCTTCGAGTCGTTTCGCAAGGAAACTCCCCCGACGCACCAAGCTGACCGGTCGCGCCACGCCGACGACCGAAGGCTACCGCTTGGAAGTGCAGCCGCTCGGCGACCGCGCCCCGGACGAGGCCTACTTCTATGCGGCATCCGGCGACGCGCTCTCGCACTCGGCGAAGCAATCCGTGTCGTGGAGCGATGGGAAACTTGTTCTAGATGTCAAGCGTTCCGAATATTCGTCCAAGACCCCGGAGGAACTCCGAGGAGTGTTGGTCGTGGTCCGGGGCAGGGAACGCTTCGCTTACGACGTGTCCCTCGGGGTCTTGTCCCGGTAGGAGAAATGCAGCAATGAATCTGATGCTTACGTGTCTCGCCGCTCTGGCCATGGGTTCGACCGGGACCGATCCGGTGACCTCGGCCGCACCGACGTTTACGCTCACCGATGCCAAGGGCGCCAAGGTCAGCCTCGAAGATTTCCGCGGCAAATACGTGGTCCTCGAGTGGTGGAACTATCAGTGCCCGATCGTGGTGAAGCATTACTCCAGCCAGAACATGCAGAACCTCCAGCGCAAGCTGACAGGCGAAGGCGTGGTTTGGCTCACCATCTGCTCCTCGGCCCCCGGCAAGCAGGGCCACGTGGATGGCGCGAAGGCCCTGGAAGTCATGGCCGGACAGAAGGGCGCACCGACTTCGATCCTGCTCGACACGACGGGCGAAGTGGGCAAGAAGTACGACGCGAAGACCACGCCGCACATGTTCCTGGTTTCCCCGAAGGGCGAACTGCTGTACGACGGCGCGATCGACTCGATCCCGTCTTCCAATACGGCCGACATCCCCAAGGCCGAGAACTACGTGCTGAAGGCGTTTGAAGAGGCGAAAAGCGGCAAGGCCGTCTCGAACCCCAAAACCCGTCCCTACGGGTGCAACGTCAAGTACTGAGCGCCCTCGCGCGTCGGCTTGAGGATTGGCGAGGCCCGGTGAGCCTCGCCAATCTCTTTGGTCTGGAGGGTTCGCCGCCAACCGCACGCACTCCCTGCTTTCGGGTGGCAGGAGCTCGCCCGATGGAGACCCCTCTTTCGATTCGCCCAACAGGATGAGCCGTGTCAGGCATTCTGAGAACGAATCAAGCCCAGAGGCGTCCGCCGCCGGGAGGGGCGGCGATCCTATGCGTGGCACCCGAACCCTCTGGCTCGATTAGCCCTTCGCCCGAAGGTTCGGAATGTTGATGATGTCTTTCTGCGAGCCGACGCGCTTGCCCGGGTCGAAGTTCTTGGTCTGGACCACGGCGTTGCGGTCGGCCCACTCGCCGCGCTGCAGCAACTGGTCGCGGGTCAGCTCGAGCTTGGCGTACATGACGCGCTCGCCGTTCCGGGCCTGAAGGTCCAGGAAGTTGGAGTCGGTGAATCCGATGCCCGTGTAGCCGAACTTGTCTTGCAGGTGCGGCGGCGCGCTGCGCGGGTTGTAGTAGAACTCGACGACGTACTTGTCCTTGGTGAAGGGGTACATCGTGACGTCCTTCGACATGTCAATGCGCCGATCGAATCGCCGGTTGCGGATGAACAACTGGTCCTGCATGAACGTGATGTCTTTGGGCGGGTCCAGCGTGACTTCGTCGGTCATGTCCCACTGCATGCCTGCCGGCACGGCGTTCGGGTAGTCCTCGTCGCGGAGCACGATGCGAATGCGGCTGCCGATGGGCAGGACGTTCCACGTGCCTTCGACACGGATGACACGGGGCGCTTCGACGGTGACTCGGGCCGAGAAGCCCACATCGTGCGGCGGCAAGGTGTCGTAGTCGCCCTGCTCGAACGTGTTCGTGCCGTTCTTGGCGTCCTGCAACCGCGCCCACTCGCCGCGCTGGACGAAGCGCACCAAGTGCGTGTCGAGGTTGTTCTCGATGGTCTCGCGGACCTGCGTGTTGCCGTAGGTGGCGTCGGCCTTGTTCTCGGCCACGACGGCCTCTTCGTACAGCTTGTTCAAGAGCCCGATGCCCTTCTCCAGCTCGCCGGCGCGGAAGTACGCCATGCTGAGGAGGTTCTTGCGGGCTTGGATGATGTCCGGTCGCTCGTGGGCGTCTTCGAACCACTTGACGGCCTGGGCGTAGTCGTCGTCCACCTTGTGGTACCACATCCACCCCGTTTCGAAGAACATCTCGTACGTCTCTTTGTTGTTGTTCGCGCCTTCTTTGCCAAGCGCGAGCGCCGACGGAATGTAGCGCCGGTCGGACCGCTGATCCTCGTCCGTGAAGTTGTAGCCGATGTGCCACATGCCCGTGGCGTACACGTCGATCTGGTGCGGGTCAAGGATGGTGACCAAGCGGATGAGCGGCAACACGGCGTCGTAGTTGCCCGTGTCGAAGAACGAGTCGGCGCGCACCCACAGGATGCCCGCGATGAGTTCGCGGAAGCCCGCGAGCGAAAGGAGCAACTGGTCGGGGCTCAAACCTCCCGCGTTGGCTTGGTTCCCCTTGGGCTTGTAATCCTTCACCCAGACCGGGAACACGACGACGCGGCCGATCACGGCCTGTGTCAAGGCGAAGACCGCGAGCAGGATCAGGGGCAACTTGGACTTTCTGGTCACGGCATCACACCTCTCGGCGGTCGAAGATCAGAATGCCCGCCACCAGCAGCGCACCGATGTATGCGACGCCGTACGCCATGATCTTGACGTAGTTCTGGAACTCGTCTTGAATCACGACCTGCGGGTTGATGATGGGATTCTGGATGTTGTAGTAGGCGAAGTTGGGGACGATGACGTTGACGACCGTCGCGATCATCTTCGCCACGCCTGGCGCGTTCGGGTTCGCCAGCATGTCCTGGAACAGCAGGCTGAACGTCGAGCCCAGCAGGTACAAGCCACCGGACAGGAAGAAGTTCACCAGCGGCGAGACGAACGTCGAGAAGAACAACCCGATGGCGGCCAGCAGACACATCTGGACGAAGAACATCACAGGCGCCTTGAGCAGGTCTTGCAGACCCTGCGCGTTGTAGCCCTGCTGGATCCAGTAGGCGATGCACAGCACGCCCGTCATCAGGGCCATCATCACCGCCAGCGAGAGGACGGCGCCGAAGTACTTTCCGAGCAAGAACTGCCAACGTTGGACCGGCTTGGAGAGGATGGTGTAGATCGTCCGTCGCTCGATCTCGTTCGGGATCATGTACACGGTCAAGACCACGGCGATGACTGCGCTGGTCATCTGGATGATGCCGAGCAGCATGGACCGCAGAACCGTCGTCTCCGAACGTGCCGAGAGCACGCCCAGACCGGGCGCGATGGCGATGAACACGACGCCGACGAGGAGAATGACGAGCAGGACGCGGCGACGGATCGCCTCGCCCAGGGTGGTGGCGGCAATGGACCAGATTTGCTTCACTGAGCGGCTCCGGACATGGTGGTGGTGCGCTTTTCGCTCACGTTCTTGACCGTCTCCAAGAAGAGGTCTTCCAGCTTCTTGCGGCGCGGGATGACGCTGACGATGTGGGCTTTGGCCGATCGAAGCGAATCCAAGACGCCGTTCACGTCTTCTTCCTCGTCGATGTCGAGGATCAACCGCGCGTTGTTGTACGAGGACGTCACGCGCAGGTCCTTCAGCTTGGCCGGGAAGTCGGCGGGAACCTGATCCGCGATGACCTCGATGCGGCCGCCGCGAAGCAGCTCGTCGAGCTTGCCCTGCCGGGCGATGACGCCCTTGTTGATGATGGCGACCCGGTCGCAGATGCGCTCGACGTCGCTCAAGGCGTGGCTGGAAATGAAGACCGTCTTGCCCTCTTCGCGGAACTGTAGGATCAGGTCGCGGATTTCGATGTGCGCGATCGGGTCCAAGCCGCCGGTGGGCTCGTCGAGGAACAGCAGCCGGGGATCGTTCAGGAGGCTTTGGGCCAGACCGATGCGCTGCTGCATGCCCTTCGAATAGGCCGAAATGGGCTTGCCCGCGTCTCCGGCCAGGTTCACGCGCTCGAGCAGCGACTGGAACTTGGCGGGGTCGTTGATGCCGAACAGCGAGCCGTAGAACTTCAGGATCTCCATGCCCGTCATGTACTCGTAGTAATAGGGCTTCTCGGGCAGATAGCTGATGATCCGGTGCGTGTTGATGTCGCCCGCCTCCTTGCCGAGGACCTTCGCCTCGCCCGAGGTCGGGTAGATGATGCCGAGCAACATCTTGATGGTCGTTGTTTTGCCGGCCCCGTTCGGTCCGAGGAAGCCGAAAATTTCGCCTTCCTCCACGTACAGGTCGAGCTTGTCAACGACGTTGACTTTTCCGTTGCGAAGTTTGTAGGTCTTCGTCAGGCTTTTGGTTTCGATCGCTGCGGCCAAAGAGTCGCAACACCTCCAGGGTGATCAGGGCGGGAGTATACCGTCCCGTCGTCGGTCGCCGATTCGCGACGCCGTGGACGGTTGCCCATTGAGCCAACGCCATCGGGGGGGCGAAAGATTCCCGGGCGGTGAAAAATCGGTGGCCCGCCGTTCGGGCGGTCGGCGCTACCACGTCTCCCGATTACCGCTGCCGAACCACATCTACCCCAACGCCATCCCCGACCGCTCGGAGCGTCTCGCCCCGACACGGGATGCCGCTGCACACGAAAGCCACCCCGATCGGCAACGGCTTCGGCTCCAGCGACCCCGGAACCAGCCCGACCACGCGGCGCAGGATCAAGTCCGCCACCCAGCTGTGCATGTAGTCGTCGTAGCCCCGGTAGAGCGCCGGCACGCCCGTGACGGGGTTGTAGTGCTCGTAGCAACAAGGGCGGCGCGGATCGGA
>JACFNW010000221.1 GCA_019454665.1 Fimbriimonadaceae bacterium
GTTCATCGGCCTGGCTATCAAACGTGGAAACGCACGCTTCGTATTGGAGTCGGCCATGATGAGACGCTCGAGTACTCATTGGTGCCTCTACCCGTTGTGAGGTCTGAGTTGCTTGCGGTCAGCCACAAGAAGGCCATTACAGACATGGCTTGGAGCCCAACCAAACCGCTTTTGATGAGTGCGTCGGAGGATGCCACGGTACGCATCTGGGGAGACAGCGGAAGGTCGCTGATCGAGCTGAAGAAGCATGGGAGCTCTGTGTCTGGTGGCGCATGGTCCTCGGACGGTCAGCGCTTGTTCTCTGTGGCAGAAGATTCGAAGTTGAACGCTTGGACTCAGGAGGGATCCCACGTCTCGGAGTGGGGTTTGATGACTCCCCTCACGTCCGTTGCCGCTTCTAGCCGAGGCATGATCGCCTCCGGCGGACAGGACGGGACGATCGTCTTCTGGAGCGACAAGGGGAACATCGTGGCGCGCGAACATCACAACGAAGCGATTCGGCGTTTGGCTTGGTCTCGCGATGGTTCGGTGTTGGCGAGCTTCTCGGAAGATGGAGTGGTGCGATTGTGGAGCGACACGCCCCGATTGGTGGCTCAACGCCAGGTGAGACTTGCCGGATTGGTGCTCTTGAAATGGCATCCGACGGGTTCGTTTGTCCTGGTTGCCGGCAATGGGAACGTACTCCAAGTTTCGCTGGATGGCGAGGTTTCTGAGCTGTTCGCCACTTCGGCCAAGGCGACTGCGGCCGCACTAACCGACGATGGGTCCCTGATCGCCATTGCACAAGAGGGCGGGCAAGTCCGGGTTTATTCCCTTTCGGGAGAAGAGCTGTGGAGCGTGGCCCCGCCCGTTGCCGGGTGCAAGGTGACTGGCCTGGCGTGGCACAAGACGTCACTGCTTGCCATCGGCCTAGGGGACGGGAAGCTCGCCTTTGCCCGAGCTTCCCTGTTTGGCCGTTAAGGGCTTCCGCATCACGACCTTGTGGGCGGGTGGTGGTGCGCGGCGGAAAACCGCGCCAGCCGGCCGCGCATCTCGGCCACCAGGTCGGCCACGATCCAGATACCCTCGTCCCGGTACTCGACGGTGTGCACCCGGCCGAAGTTGTAACACTCCTGCACCAGCGAGGCCTCCGAGTAAGGCACCAGGGCTTCCACGCGCCCCAGCAAGCCCTGAACCTGCCGGATCATGGCGGCCATCAGGTCGTTAATGCCCGTCCCGCGTTGGGCGCTGATGGCCACAGAGTTCGGCCATTCGGCCACCAGCCGCCGCGCTTCGGTGGGGTCGGGCATGGCGTCAATCTTGTTGAATACCGTGATGGTGGGCTTCTCGTGCGCCTTCAGGCGTTCGAGCGTCTCCAACACGGCGTCGCGCTGCATCTCCCAGTTCTCGATGCTCACGTCGATCAGGTGGATGAGGAAGTCGGCGTCGGTAGCCTCTTCCAACGTGGATTCGAACGCGGCGACCAAGTGCGTCGGCAGGTTGCGAATGAACCCGACCGTGTCCGTCACGAACACGCTGTAGCCGTCGTCCAGGTCCACCTTGCGCGTGGTGGGGTCGAGCGTGGCGAACGGCATTGCGTCCGCCAGCAGGTCGGTCTTGGCCAGCCGGTTCATCAGCGTGGACTTGCCCGCGCTGGTGTAGCCGACGATCGAGGCGAACGGGAACGGGTGCTTGCGTCGGCCCGCGCGCTGGAGCTTGCGCACGCGGCTAACCTCAACGATTTCGTCCTGGAGTTTGGCGATTCGGTCGCGCACCATGCGGCGGTCGGTTTCCAGCTTGGTTTCGCCGGGGCCCCTCATGCCGATACCGCCCTTCTGCCGTTCGAACTTGGTGTACACCGACATGAGCTTGGGCAGCATGTAGGTGAGCTGGGCGAGTTCGACCTGCAGCATGCCCTCCTTGGTGGTCGCGCGGCCGGCGAAGATGTCCAGGATGAGCTGGGTGCGGTCAACCACGCGGCACGCGATGGTGTCTTGGACGTTGCGTTGCTGGATGCCGTTGAGTTCGCCATCCACGATGGCGACGTCGGCGGCGACCTCTTGGACGAGCGTGGCGAGCTCTACGAGCTTGCCTTTGCCCAAGAACGTCCCACCGACCGGCCGATCGAGCCGCTGGCGGATCAACGCGACGGGTTCGACACCCGCCGCCTCGCAAAGCCCGTGGAGTTCCAGGTCCACGTACTCGTCTTCCGAGGCGTCGGGATTGACGGCAACAAGAATGGCCCGCTCCTGGGGAGGGGTCGTTTCGAAAGAGTTCGGTTTACTCATGCGTCGGGGATGGGTCCCCCGGCGTCGTCAGAGCCTGAAGAACTGGTAGGAGAGCTTGACTTCGATGCCACTGAAGTCGAGGCCGTCCACTTTGGGGAACCAGTTGTACTTCGCCGCGAGCCGGAGGTTTTGGTTGAGGATCAGCCCGCCCTCGACGTTGGCCGTGAAGTTGAACTTGCGTCCGCTCTTTCGCGAGGCCGTGTCGGGATCGGTGACCCGGTAATCGAAGTAGGCGACGCCTGCGCGCGCGGCAACGTAGGGCTTGGTGCCTTCGCCTCGACCGCCGGTCATCTTCATGATGCCGAAGGTCGCGGGAATGATCATCATGCGGTCCCCGCTCTTTTCGGCGCTGATGATGCCGAACGACGTGGAGGCCTGTTGACCACCTTGCTGTTGAACGCCTTGGAACGGGGCGCTGAAGCCCACGTCGAAGACCTTGTTGCCGAAACGGTCGCGGATGAGTCCGTTCGTGGGGAAGTACCAGCCGACGGAGACGCCGAACAGTCCTTGATCCTGATTCCGCCACTGCATGGGGGCGGCGAGGGGCTTGGACGCGTCGAGCATCGTTCCGGGCCGGTCCGCCGTGATGGGACCTTCAGCGAACGAGGTCGCGGCGAGCGCGAGGATGCCGATCGGAACGATGTTCTTCATGTTCTTGTCTCCGAGCCAATCCTACAGACGTGTTGAACCTGCGGAAGGCTTCGGCGCAAGGATCATACCATTCCAACAAGGTGAGCCTGAGGCACCAGACCTGTAAACGCTGGGCGATTCTGAGCGTCCAATACTGTGATGCTCACGTTGGTCGCGGCCTGCTTGCTTGCCACCAGGGCGCCCGAGCCGTGCGACGGGGGCCACTGGCACGGCGACCTGCCGCCCCGAGTCGAGGCCATCGTTGACCACGCTTGGGCCGAGTGGCAGGCGCAACAGGCTGAAAAACCAGCTCAGCCACCCGCCTTCCAAATCACGCCCCAGCACAAGAAGGACCTGGACGCCGACGCCGAACTCGGCAAAAAGTACGCCGAAATCGTCGACAAGGAACTCAAGCCGACCGAACACGCCGAGTTTCAGGAGCGCCTGGACCGCATCTCCGCCGAGATCGTGAGCATCGCCAACTCGAAGCGGGTCGAGGTGTCTTGGGGCGACGCCCGGCTCAACCCGTTCAAGTACACGTTCAAGGTCGTGAAGGGCGACGAGGTCAACGCGTTCTCGCTGCCCGGCGGCTACATCTACTTCTTCGACGGGCTGATGAAGTACGTCGAGACCGACCACGAGTTGGCCGGAGTCATCGCCCACGAGATTTCGCACGCATCGTTCAGGCACATCGCCACCCTCCAACGCGAGCGCTCCAAGGTACAGGCGTTCACCATCCCCCTGATCCTCATCTCGCTGTTCGCCGGAGGAGGGTCGGGCGGCGACGTGGCGGCGGGTGCGCAACTGTTCGAGCAGGCCGTCGGCAGCGGGTGGAGCGAACGTGCCGAGCTGGCCGCCGACTGGGGCGCGGTGCAGTATCTGGTCGAGAGCAAGTACGACCCGACAGGCATTCTGACGTTCATGGAGCGGCTGGCGCGCGACGAACGGCTCGGCCCGAACTACGTGTTGGGCATCTTGCGCACCCACCCGCCGAGTCGCGAACGCGCCCTCCGAATGACCGCCCGTATGGGTCAGCTCAACATCCCGGTGCGGCGCAGCGTGGCGACGACATCGTTCCGAGTCGTCGTCAAGGAAGTGGACGGTGGGGCCTCGCTGAAGTTCAACAACGTCGTGTTGGTCACGCTGGCGGGCGAGGATGCCGTGGCTCGGGCCAAGGTCGCCGCGGCGACACTGAACGACTTCTTCGACCGGGTGCCCGCGCTCTTCGACGTGCGGGCCGTGGGCGGACGAGTGGAGGGCTACCGCCGCCCTCTGATCGAGCTTTCGCCCGTGGATGCGGCTCTGGCGGGCGTCTCGCGGGAGGAACTTGCCGCCACGACGGTGCGCCAGATCCAGCGAGGCATTTACTCTTTGGCGTACCGTGTCTGGGATTACTGAGGTTTCGCGGTTGGACTTCTGGCTTCTGCCGCCCGCCGGCATTCAGACGACTGAGTAGTCCAGATCAACGCGACCGCATCCAAACGGCACATTCCTTCCCACGCCGAGCGCCGATGCGCATGCCAGCCCCACGGCCGCTGTTGGATCGGAAACCCACCGGGGTTCGATGGCTCCCGTCCAACCCCTCAGCGACCCTTCACCTCCTCGCGAGGATCTACGCTTGAAGCGCTGCGGCGTCAGGAAGGAACGGAGGTCGAGCAGCGGATCCTCTGTTGCGTAAACGATCCGCTCGTCGTCTTCTGGCAAAGCAAACGCCTTCCCAAGCATTTCCGCTCGCCGCAACCCCGCCAGCGAAAGACGAGCCGACGTCGGAGCCCAGATTCACGCTACCCCGGACGAATCTGCAGACCGGCGATCAAACCCTCGGCAGAAAAACCGATGATCATCTGAACCTCGTCGTTGGCGAACACGACGCGGTAGCGAGATGTCG
>JACFNW010000222.1 GCA_019454665.1 Fimbriimonadaceae bacterium
TGGCCGACGCCAACACCGGCTGGACGCTGCACGAGGCCAAGCGCGTGGTGCGGGCGGTGCGCGACGTAGACGTTTACATCGAGCAGCCCTGCCTAAGCTACGAGGAGTGCCTGGCCGTGCGCCGCGCCACCGACCACCCGTTCGTGCTCGACGAGAACGTAGACAGTTTGGACATGCTGCTGCGCGCCCGTGGCGACCTGGCGATGGACGTGGTGAACCTGAAGATTTCGAAGCTCGGCGGGCTGACCAAGGCGCGCCAGGCGCGCGACTTGTGCGTTTCGATGGGGATCGCGATGACGATCGAAGACTCGTGGGGCGGCGACGTCGTGACCGCGGCGATCGCGCATCTGGCCCACAGCACGCCGGAGGAGTTCCGGTTTACGAGCACGGATTTCAACAGCTACGTGACCGTCTCGATCGCCGACGGCGCCCCGCAGCGGGAGAACGGGTTCATGGCGGCGAGCGAAGCACCCGGCCTGGGCATCCGCCCGCGCATGGAGGTTCTGGGTCCGCGGGTCGTTGACGTTTCCTGATGGGGCTGGCCGGTCATGTTGTCCGCAGGTGGCTCGCAAGTTGCGTCGTGCGCCTCACCGACCAGGTTCCGACCACCTGCCGAGGCCTGGGGAGATGGGAATCGTGAACGCCAACCGGTCGCGACCGCCTACGAAAGGCCCTTGCCGACCGGGACCAACCGCGATTCGCCGTTCACCCGAATGCGGACACCGGCTTCGGTGATCGCCTCGATCTTCGCGCCCGGGCCGATCGTGTCGCCTACGGCCAAGAACTTGTCTTGGTTGTCCACGCGCAAGACGGCCATCGCCGAATCGCCCGTGATCACGCCTTGCACCACGATGTCGGGAGTCTTGGCCTGAATGCCGACGCCGTCGGGCACGCGCGGGCGAACCGGGGAGACGTTCTCGCTGTCTCGCCCAATGTAGCCGGACATGGCCGAAGGCCGCCCGGCCGGCGGAACCGCCGTTTCGCTCGTGCGACCCACGGGCGGCGTATCGTTGCTCGGCGTTTGAACGTCTGGCTCGTCGGGGTTCGTTTCTTGGACCTTCGGGCGGAACGGGTCGAGCCCTTGGAACAGCGCGTGGTACTCCAGGTCCTTGCCGAACAGGTCGGCCACGCGCGTCTTCAGTTCGTCGCCTGCCGCCCCGGTGGTCGAGCCAGTGGTCGGCGCGGCGGCGCTGGCGAACTTCGGCGCCACCTTCTTGGACGTCCGCGCGCGCCCCTGCGACACGAACATGAAGCCCGTCATCGAGATAACTCCCACGATGGCGACAAGGAGCAGAATCGCTTTCTTTTGATCTTCGGGACGCGTGGTGAGCATGGGGTGCCTCTAGGAATTCGGAGCCTTGACGGGGGGCTGCTTCGGCAAGCCGTTGTAGCCGGAAGGAGGCGTGCCCGGACCATCCGTGATGATCCGGGGCGTGATGAAGATGAGGACTTCGCTCTTGCGGCTGGAGGTCGAACGGCTCTTGAAGAGCTCGCCGATCAGCGGGAGCTTCGAAAGGAACGGCACTTCGCGGATCACCTTGCTCATTTCGTCGCGGATAAGACCGCCGATGACGACCGTCTCGCCATCCTTGACCATGACCGTGGTCTCGGCCTCGCGGGTGCTGGTCTGCGGCACGAACTGGGCGTCGATGCCCGAGACGGTGCTGACCACGGGATGGACGCGCATGGTGATGTTGCCATCGGCGTTCACTCGCGGACGCAGGAGCAGGATGATGCCCACCGGGAACTCGACGATCTCGACCGACGTGGTGCCCAAGCCGCCCGCCGTCGAGGTTCGCGCGCGGATCGTGTCGCCGATGAAGATGTTGGCCTCATCGTTGTCCAGCACCTGGATGCTGGGGTTGGCCAGCAGCTTGGCTTCCTTGTTGGAGACCATCGCCTGCAGGATGTTCTCGAACGACCACGGCACGCGGCTGAACATGCCGAACCCGGTGTTCTTGGTGGTGAACTGGGTGAAGTCCGTTCCGGGGCCGGAGCCCGAGCCGGTGGTGTCCACGGCCGTTCCAGACGGCGCCTCGTAGAAGCCGAAGCGTGTCCAATTCCATTTCAGGCCGAGTTCTTCGGCGCGTTCGGGCGAAGTGTCTACGACCTTGACTTCGACCACGACCTGCTGCGGCTTGACGTCCACTTGGGCCAGCAAGGCCAACGCCTGGTCAACGGCTTCGCTCGGACCGCGCAGCACGATGTACTTGGATCGCTCACCGGTGCCCAACAGATCGGGGGACTGACCGCTCGCGCTCGACGTGCTGCCGCCGGAGCCCGGCGAGCCCGCCCCGCCAGAGCCTCGCTCCGAGGACTCGTTCCCGCTGGAACCGCCCAGGTTGACGCCCGTCAGGGGGTTGAACGTGGGCCGCTTGGGCGAATAGGCCTCCGGGCCGATGAAGACTTCGACTTCGGGCATCGCGCTGCTCAAGAACTCCTTGAGCCGCGGCGCCGAGCTGTAGCGGATGTCGTAGACTTGGTACTTCGGGGCGAATTCGGGGAATGGATACTTGTTGTCAACGGTCTCGATCATCTGCCGCGCTTGCAGGATGAGATCGGCCGGACCGCTGAGGCCGATCGCGCCGCCCGTCTTCTTTTCGTCGCCCACGAACTCGGCTTTCAGGCCGGGGTACATGTTGGCGACCATGTCGGCCACTTGTTTGCCGTTGGCGACCTTGAGCGGCACGAGTTCGCGGTGCGCCCGCTCGCGGGTGGACTTGGTGTCTTCGAGGCGCATCAGTTCGGCCGCGCTGGCCAGATCCTCGCCGGAGCCGATGAGTTGGATCTTGTCGGAGCCGAACGGGCGAACCGTGACGTACGGGTAGGCGGCTTCGACGACCTTGGCGGCGTCCGCCGGCGTCAGCCCCGTCAGTTCGAGCCGCACGGATTCCCCGAAAGGCTCGATGGCTCGACGCATGGTCTCCGGAGTCGCGACCACAAACGTGTTGCCGACCTTGCGGACCAAGACGTTCGCCGCCGCCGCCGTGACAAACCTGAGGGCGTCCTCCGCGGTCGTGTAGTTGACGTTCAACGAGATTTTCGTGTCGCTCGGACCGCCGTACACAACGTTCGCACCTGTCTGCAGACTGATGGCATGGACGACGGTCGCGATGTCCGTGTTCGAGAACGCGAGACGGGGAGTTTTTGTCTGAGCCGATGCGATCGGGCTCAAGACGAGTGATGCCAAGACAAGGGTTAGCGCGGTCGCTCTCATCCAGTTGCTCCGGGAGTGTCGCCTGAACGGGTCGAAGCGACGGTAGTGGTTGCGGTCTCGTTGACGAACCGCGTCAAGGTAAACGACAAGGTGGTGTTGGGATATCGGTCTCGGTCCCGTTTCCAGGACACGTTGCCGATGGCGTAAAAGCGTTCGGCCTTGGAGAGGTCGTAGAGGAAGGCCCTCAGCGAGGGGTACGTCCCGGCGACATCCAGCGTGCACTCGATGGGCGTGGAGCCTTCGAGCGTCACGCCGTCGCCCTTTTTGGCGCCGCGCTTGACCACGAAGTTCCACTTGACCAGTTGGATACCGGCTGTGGCAGCAGCGGAGCGCAACTCGTCGAGGAAGGCCGCCTGCTCGCTTTCGCTGGCGGCGACCGCCGGCACCTGAAGCACTTCGTCGGGCGCGTCCGTCGGCTCCATTTGGGCGCGCAGCTTCTCCACCGAGGCCCGGAGGCGCGCACGGTCGCCTTCGGCGACGAACGTCCGTTTGACTTGGATGCCGACGACGAGCGCGGAGACAATGAACGACGCGATAGGCAGCGCGATGACAAGAAAGCGGGTTTTCACTTTGCACCTCCGGGGGTGGGGGTTGCCTTGGGCGGCGGTGGCGAACCCACTTGTGCCGAGAGGAAGAACCTCACCGAGCCTGGCGCGAGATTGGTCGCCGTGGTGTCAATGCTGTCCACATTGACCAAGCTCAAGAAGCTGAGTTTGCGCAGGTTCTCTGCGCTTTCGATGACGGCGGCCGTGCCCGTCGCTTCGCCCACCAGGATCATCTTTCGGTTGGGGTCTATCTGAACCTCGGATAGTCCGACTCCACCCGCCAGGGACGTAGAAACCTGGTCCATGATCTGCGGAAACGGGACCGACTGGTTGCGCAGCGACGAGAGCTGTGTCTTGATGAGCTGCTTGTTCTGTCCTTCGGGCTTGATCTCGGACTTCAACTTGGCTTCCTGGCTGCGAAGGGCCGTGACCGCCGCGTGCGCGGTTGCCGCTCGCTTGGCGAACATCCCCGCGAGGGCGGTTCCCAGGAGCAAGATCAGGATCGAGGCGGCGATGCCGACGGTCAGTTGCGAGGACGCCCTTTCGACGACGCGTCGCTTGCTGGCGTACAGGTCGAACCTCGGAAACGGGTCGTCGCCAGGGAGCGCCAGGCCGATGGACGCCAAGAAGCGCCGGTCGGTCTCACCGTAGAGTTCTTCGGCAAGGTCGAACGACTCGAGACCGGCCACCTGAAAAGAGAGCCCAAGCGTTTGGCCCAGCCAATCCGCCGCCTTGCGCAGGCGATCTTCGCCGATCGCGATCCAGACCGTTTCAATGCCCTCGAACGCGGGGTTCTCGCGGCGGTGGTACTCCAAACTGCGCTGGATTTCGGTGGCGAGGGCAAGACCCTCGGCCTTGTTCAGCCACTGATCGCCGATCGGGACTTCGTCTGCCACCGCTTCGTAGTTGTCCACCATCGGGGCGGGTGCGCCACGCGTCTTCTTGCGGCTGGCATCCTCCTGATTGGCGACGACGAGGCTGCTCGTTCCGATGCTGACCCTGCGGTAGTAGCG
>JACFNW010000223.1 GCA_019454665.1 Fimbriimonadaceae bacterium
AAACGCCCACGCCCGCCACGCCCACGGGAATCAGAATCACGATGATCGCGACAAAGGTGGTCGCGAGCGCACTCACCGTGGCGTTGACCCGGCGCTGAAACCGCAAGTGCATCGGATAGAGCAAGACGGCCAGCACGATCGCCCACAACAGGGCCGGCAGGAACGGCAGCAAGACCAACGCGCCCAGCCACAACAAGAGGAGGGCGAGCAGGATGGCGACCAAGGCGCGGTACTTGCGTCCGAAATCGTCCATGACTTGCGTTTCGCTACGCCGAACAGGCGTTCGAGGTTGCGGTGGTGGTGAGCCGGCTGGGATTCGAACCCAGGACCCACGCCTTAAAAGGGCGTTGCTCTACCGCTGAGCTACCGGCTCCTCGCCGAGCATCGTACCAGAAGGCGGCGCGTTTTCATGGGGCGCGGGTCTGGCGGGGCGTCTCGGGTCACACGGAGGGAGGTGGTTTGCGGTCGAGGACAGGCGGGACGAGTTTCAAACCGATCCAACGAGGATCGCCGTATGGTTTTCGAGGGTCCGCCGACTTCGGAGGGGCGGGACCCCTCGCTCCCATGTTGCGTCGGGCGATGGCGAGGTCTTTGTCGTCCACCACACCGTCGAGGTTGAAGTCCAAGGTCAAGCCTCGAACACCCAGCTCCTGCGGCCAAAACCAAGCGGGATGGTTGCGGTCTACCCCGCGCAACCGCTTGATCAGGTCCAAGTCCTTCTGATCAATGATCCGGTCGCCATTCGCATCCCCGAACTTCCAAGGCAAGGCACCCCAGGCATAGGGCTTGTCCTTGACCTGAACGGTCAACGGCAGCGACAGGGCTCCGGCCGCCTCGAACACCAGCCGGTACTCGCCCGGCGACGCGTTGGGCAACGCCAGAAACAGGTGGTTATCGTTCGTGATGTTGGTTGACCAGCGATAGAGAAGTTTCCCAGCCTGATCGGTCAAATAGATTTCGACGGGGTTGTCCTTCTGCAACCCTGCGTCGAACCTAACGACCGCCCCTTTCGCGGCGGGACGGCGTTCGGGTTTGACTTGAACCGCCAAACCCGCCGCCGTCATCAGCAGAAACAAGACTCCTGCCAAGCTTCCCTTTCGTATCATGTCTGTCGTATCCTCCCCCTGGGTGCATTCGAACGACCCTTATTGGTCGCCCGTCTGCCCCAAGTTCGCCAAGGCAATCGTGTGATCGGCGATCGTTACGGCGCCATCCCGATCCAAATCCGCCAGATAAGCGCTTCTACCGAGCGCGTCTTGCCAGTGCCAATCGGCACTGGAAGCCGTTTTCCCGATCTTGGACGCGATATAGTCCGCATCGTTCGAGTCAATGTCGTTGTCGTAGTCCACATCTCCGAACTTGAACGTCACGCCTCCGACGATCGTGTGTTTGGGAGTATATGACACGTTGACCCGTTTTCGCAAGGCGCTCCTCGGAGTGAGGTAGATCCGGTAGTTGCCTGCGGGGTGAGCCGCCATGTCGAACGTGACCCTGCCGTCGCTCTTGAACCAGCCGTAGAGTTGGCCCAGGATGCGGCCTTGCTCGGTCGCGATCTCGATGGCCGTCTCCTCGTCGGTGATCACCGAAGTATCCACGCTGACGGCGTTCGGATCGTAGACCGTCTGATTGAGTTCGAGTTCGGCTTTGGCGTGCGACTGAGCCGCCGAAACGGTCATGTTGCCGCCTTGCGGTCCCCAATACTCGGCGACGGCGAACGTGTGCATCAGGCCCATGGGCACCACGATATCGGCGTAGAACGTGCCGTCGAGATTGTCCACCCAGGTTACGTTTTGGGTGTGGCAGTAGCCTCCCGAAGGAAACCACTTGCCGCTGGTGTTGCTGGCATCCATCATGCCGATTTCGCCCGAAACCTGCACCAGATTGGTACGCGACTTGGTCAGGTACACCGACGCGCAGGCTCGAGCCGCGCAAATGTCCAAGAACGTCGTAACGGTGGCCATCATGCTGTGACGCCGGCTGAACCACACCACCAGCAACCCGTTGACCGGAGCCGGATCGTTCGTGAAGATCCGGTACTTCACCTCGTACGAGGCGTGAATGTCGTGCGAACCTGTGCTGTACGGCTGGTTGCGCTTTCGGCTGGCGGCGGTCGACAGCGTGATCGTCGTGGTTCCACCGCTGTACGTGAACGTGATTTCCCCTGGCACCGGGCTAGGCGGGGCGAACGTGTTGACACCGTTCAGCTCGCGCCGAATGGTGTAGCTCGAGTGGCCCATGGCGATGCCCCATAGGTCGGGAAGACTGAAAACTGGGCTTGCAAGCAAGACGGTGCCGAGTGCGGCTAGGACGCGATTTCGTTTCATGATCACCACCCCGAGAAAAGGAAGAACTCTCAAAGCACACAATACCCTTTCCTCTCATTCCCCATGTTACGCCAATTCTGCGGGATTGTCAAGTCATCCGTTGCGATCAATGCGCCATGGTCGCCGGGATCGTGGACTCGTGGACCCGCGCCAGGTCGGCAATGGGGCACTCGATCGCCAACTCGCCGCGTACCGCCACACGCAGACCATCGCCGCCGATCGAGCCGACGACGTCCAGCTCCAGCGACGCCGCAGCCTCCCGGGCTTCATCGAGGCGGGCAGGAAACACGCCGACCACCACGTCTCCAGGACGCTCGCCAAACAGCACGGCGTCCGGGCGACCCGCCAAAGGCAGATCCACGGCGAGCCCGGTTCGACCCGCCATGGCGACCTCGGCGAGGGCCACGGCCAGTCCGCCGTCCGATGCGTCGTGGGCGAACTCGATCCACCCTTGCGCAACGGCACGCTCCAGCCAACGGCATAGCGCCTTCTCGCCAGACAGATCGGGAGGCACGGGAACACCGTCCTCGAGCCCGTGGATTTCGGCCAGGTAGTCGCTCGCTCCCAGACCGCCGTGCGGCACATCGCTCAGGGGCGCCCGAACAAGGACCAGAACCACACCGGCGCCGCGAGGAGCCAGACCCACGCGCTTCCGTCCATCGGCCAGCACGCCCAACATGCCGATCAGAGGCGTCGGCAGCACTTCGCCCAACTCTCTCTGATTGTAGAACGACACGTTGCCGCTGATGACGGGCGTCTCCATCGCCTCGGCGGCCAGCGCAATCCCGCGAACCGCCTCGTGGAACTGCCAATAGACGTGCGAAAGTTCGGGGTTGCCGAAGTTCAAGCCATCGGTCACCGCTGTCGGGCGAGCACCCGTGCACGCCACGTTGCGGGCCGCCTCGACCACCGCGAGTTGCCCACCGACGAACGGGTCGAGGTACGTCTTGCGGCTGTTGCCGTCAATGCAGAGCGCCAATCCCTTATTCGTCCCTCGGGGCAGCAGGACCGCGGCATCGGCCGCGCCGCTGCTCAGACTGGTTTGCGTCTGAACCTCTTGGTCGTACTGCTCGTAGACCCATCGCTTGCTGGCCAGATTGGGGCTGGCCAGCAGCTTCAGAAGCGACTCGGTCGGGTCGGCGACGGGCACCTCGTCGAGCTGGAACCGCTTTGCCCGCTCGTGGTACTCGGGAGCCTCGAACTCGGTTCGGTACACCGGGCACGTGTCGGTCAGGAGCTTGGGGTCCATACACGCGGCCAGTTCGCCGTGCCGTCTCACCCTCAGGATGCCGTCGCCGTTCACTTCGCCCACGACTCGCGCAGGCAGGCCCCACTTGTGGAACACGTCGAGCACCTCTTGCTCGCGCCCCTTCTGTGCCACGGCCATCATGCGCTCTTGGCTCTCGCTGAGCATGAGTTCGTAGGCCGTCATGTCGCGCTCGCGCATCGGCACGCGGTCGAGGTCAATGTCCATCCCCACAGAGCCCTTGCTGGCCATCTCGGTGGTGCTGCACGTCAACCCGGCGGCGCCCATGTCCTGGATCGCAACGATCGCGCCGGTGTCCAGGGCCTCGAGCGTGGCTTCGATGAGCTGCTTTTCGGCGAACGGGTCCCCGATTTGCACGTTGGGCCGCTTGGCGTCGCTGTCCTCGTCGAGCGTTTCGCTGGCGAACGTCGCTCCGTGGATGCCGTCCTTGCCCGTGGCCGAACCCAGATAGATGACCGGATTGCCCTCGCCCTTGGCCGCCGCCGTGGTCATCTTCTCGATTTCCAGCAGACCGACGCACATGGCGTTCACCAGCGGATTGCCGCTGAAGCGTGGGTGGAAAAACACCTCGCCGCCCACGGTGGGCACGCCCACGCAGTTGCCATAGCCCGCGATGCCCTCGACCACACGCTCAAAGAGGTAGCGGTTGCGGCGCACCACGGCGGGATCGGCCTCGCCGTCGCGGATCGGCCCGAATCGAAGCGAATTGAGCGAGGCGATGGGACGCGCGCCCATGGTCAGAATGTCGCGGATGATGCCGCCCACCCCGGTCGCCGCTCCCTGGTAGGGCTCGACGGCCGAAGGGTGGTTGTGCGATTCGACCTTCATGGTCACCCCCAGCCCATCGCCGATGTCCACCACGCCGGCATTCTCAAGACCGCTTCCCTCCATCGCCTCCTTGTACTTCTTGAAGAACGCGAGGACGGGGCGCGAGTACTTGTAGCCGCAGTGCTCGCTCCACATGACGGCGAACATGCCGAGTTCCGTGAGCGTGGGTTCTCGACCAATGAGATCGAGGATCGCGGCGTACTCGGAGTCGCGCAGCCCCATGGACGTGTAGACTTCGGGGGTGATGGCGGCCATCCCGCGAAGTATATCTGTCGGCCTGACTTTGGGCTTGGTGCTGGCTCTTGCTCTCGGCTGCGTCCGCAC
>JACFNW010000224.1 GCA_019454665.1 Fimbriimonadaceae bacterium
AACGTACGTGATCGTGGACATTCCCGACGAGTACTTCGAGGAGTAGCCGATGGGGCCGCGAGTTCCCATCGTCAACCTGGTGTTGATCGGCGCGAACATCGCGACCGCGTTCGGCTTGTTGCTTCGGCCCGAGGCTTTCGAGGCGTTGGCGTTCTCCCCGGCGAATCCCCATGTGGCCACGGCGTTCACGTGCCTGTTCGTCCACGCAAACACGCTGCACCTGTTGGGCAACATGTTCTTTCTCGCGGCGGTCGGCCCCGCGGTGGAGTCGGCGGCGGGATCGGTGCGGTTCAGCGTGGTGTACTTCCTGGGAGGTTTGGTGGGGGTGGCCGCGCACACGCTGGCCAACCGAGGCGCGGAGTCTCCCGCCCTTCTGGTCGGGGCGAGCGGCGCGATCGCGGCGTGCGTGGGCTACTACGCCGTGCGGTTCGGGGGACTTCACGTTCCGTTGACCCCTAAACACCGCGTGAGCGTGTTCTGGGTCGTGGCCGTGTGGGTCGTGCTGCAGGCCGCCGGCGTGTTCGTGCACATCGGGGGCAACTCCGGCACGTCGTATTGGTCCCACCTGGGCGGCTTCGCGAGCGGTGTCCTGCTGAGCCTGGTGTTCGGCGTGCCGCGCACCGTTGCCGAGGAAGCCAAGCTCGCCGTGCTCAGCCGCATGCACGAGCGCAGCCCTGGGGCGGTGTTGGCTTCCGCGAACGTGATGCTTCGGCACAATCCGTCGGACGATGAGGCGTGGTGGCTTCGCGTCGAGTCCCTGCGGAACATCGGCGACTGGACGAGTTGCGGCGAAGAGTTGGTGGGGGCGCTTTCAAAGGGCCGTTCCGACCCGGCGCGCATCCTGGCCAAGCTGATCGAAATCAAAGCGCTCGACCGACTGGACACGTTCAAGCGCACCATCTTCGCCGAGCGCCTGAAGAACGAACATCCCGACCTGGCCCGCGCCCTGCTGATGAGCGTGCTGATGGAAGGCGCGGACGACGCGCAGCGCCCCGATGCGTTGCTCGCGTTGGCCAGCCTGGATTGGGAGGTCCGTCCCGAGCAGGCCAAAGTCTTGGTGGACGAGTTGCTCTCGCGCTACCCGCTGCACCCGGCGGCGAACCTTGCGAAGGTCAGGGGCTGGGCTTCGTGAAGGGCTTGAAGAAGTGGTGGCGCGGCGTTCGCCCGTATGTGCTCAGCGGCGCGATCACGGCACTGGTCAAGTTCATCGGCGCGACGCTGCGGATCAAGGTCGAAGGCTACGACCCAGAACGCGACGCCCAGGGCCGCATCTTTGCGGGATGGCACGGGCGCACGCTGCTGGGGGCGCTGCTGTTCCGGGGCAAGGGCGTTTGGACGATCATCTCGCATTCCCGAGATGGCGAGTTCCAAAGCCGCATCTTCCAGAACTTCGGGTTCAACATCATCCGTGGAAGCACGGGTCGCGGCGGCGTGCGCGCGGCGGTCGAGTCCATCCGCGTGCTCCGCGACGGAGGCGTGATGGCCTTCACACCCGATGGTCCGCGCGGGCCGAGCGGCGTGGTCCAGGACGGCATCATGGTGATGGCGCAGAAGTCGGGGGCGCTGCTGGTGCCCGTTGGCGTGGCGGCCAAGCCCTGTTACCGCGTGCCCACGTGGGACGCGTACATGGTGCCGCTCCCGTTCGCCAAGGCGATCATGTTGTTCGGGGAGCCGTTGGCCGTGCCGAAGGATGCTTCTCCCGAGGACGTCGAGGCGATTCGTCTGCGCTTCGAACAGGAGATGCACCGGCTCGAAGACGAGGCGGAGCGGAGGATCGGGAACCGCAAATGAGCCAGAACGCCTTGGTGGACACCCATTGCCACCTCAACTTCCCGAACCTGTTCCCCAACCCAGACGCCGAGGTGGACTTTGCCGTCGCGGCGGGCGTGACACGGATGATCGCCGTGGGTTGCGACCGCGAGACCAGCCGGCATGCCGTGGCGCTCGCCGAGCGCCGAACCGAGGTCTTTGCCACGGTCGGCTGCCATCCCAACTCGGCTGGGGAGTTCGAGTCGGCCTTGCTGGATACGTTGCGCGAGTGGCTGGCCTTGCCGAGAGTCGTCGCCCTGGGCGAAATCGGCCTCGACTACCACTGGAACGTTGCGCCGAAGGAGCACCAAAAAACCGTCCTGAACGCGCAGCTCGACCTGGCCGACGAACTCGGGTGCCCCGTGGTGTTCCACTGCCGCGAGGCCTACGACGACCTGCTCGACGTGTTGGAGCCGCGCGCGCGGTCCGGATACCTCCTCCATTGCTTCGGCGGCGACCTCGACCAAGCGGCTCGGGCTGCGGAAATGGGGTTGTGGTTCGGCGTGGATGGGCCCGTGACCTACAAGAGCGCGGAGAATCTGCGTGCCGTGCTCCGGTCGCTTCCGCCCGAGCGCCTGGTGATCGAGACCGACGCGCCGTACTTGCCGCCGCACCCCTATCGGGGCAAGCCCAACCGCCCAGCGTATGTGGCGTTGGTGAACGCCGGGCTCGCTCAAGCGTTGGGCATGGGTGTGGCCGAATGTGCCACGCTCACGACGGCCAACGCGGAACGTTTTTTCGGACTTTCGGCGTAAGCATCGGAGGCTGGCGAACCGATCCGACCAAAGTCGGGTTACCAAGGAAGGTTCGGTCCGGAATCTGCGTATGGAACTTGGAATGAGACGGGCGTTCACCCTGATCGAGGTGTTGGTGGTGGTGGCGATCCTCGCCATCCTCGCCGGCCTGTTGTTCCCGGTCTACAGTCGGGCGCGCGACCACGGTCGCCAGACCAGTTGCCTCTCCAACCTGTCGCAGATCGGAAAGGCCATCGGCCTCTACATGGCCGATTACGACGACGTGTTCCCGCACGCGGTGGACCCTTCCGATCGAGACCGGCCCGAGATCTGGGACCGCCACCCCGAGTTTCAAGCCCGCATCCCCACCATGCCGTTCCTCCACGAGGCGCTCCGTCCCTACACCAAGAGCGCCGAAATCTTCAAGTGCCCGGCGGACCACGGCACCGAAGTCCTGGACAGCAACTTCGGCATTCCGTTCAAGACGAGCCCCAGCATGTACGCGAACTACGGGACGAGCTACTTCTTCCGAACCGAAATCGCTTTCCGGTTCTATTCGCAAGAGCGCTTCGAACTGCCCACGAAGGTCAACGTGATGTTCGACGGGGCCGGCCACTGGCACGGGGCGGCCCGCGCCATGCGCGAAGAGGACAATTTCGACACCATCCTCGGCCTACGCAAGGACTACCGATACAACTGCCTATTCGGTGACTTTCACGCCAAATCGCTTTCTGCTTCAGAATTGGACTTGGCGTGGCGCACCCGACTCTGACCCTTCGACCCCGACTCGCGTTCATCGCCGGTCGGTTTGTGGACGATGCCGAAGTCGTGTTGCAGTGGCTCGGCCCCCATCCGACCGTCGCCTCTGTTCGCCTCGGCGTCGGTGGCCCGCGTGAGGACCTGCTCCTCTCCCCCGCCTTCTGCAACGCTCACAGCCACTTGGAGTACCGGGGCCTCCTCGACGCAGAGCTGCCCGAGACCTATTGGCCCTGGATTCGCGAACTCACCCGGCTCAAGGCAGAGCAGCGCCTGCAAGACGTGCGCGAGCACACCCGCTTGGCGGCGCGCGAGAACGGCTTGACCGGCGTCGGGCTCATCGGAGAGCATTCGGATCGGCCGTTCGCCGGCGAGGCGTTGCGGGAGCAGGGAATCCAAGGGCGCATCTTCCAAGAGGTCATTACGTTTCTCGAATCCCAATCGCCCCAAGAGAAGCTCGATGCCTTGCTCCTGAGAGCCGAGAACCAGCGCGAGGCATTCGGGGGACCGGTGCATCTGTCGCCCCATGCCCCGTACACCGTGGACCCTATGACGCTCGCGTGGTTGGGTTCGCTGGGCGAGCCCGTGAGCATCCATGTGGCCGAAACGCCGATGGAAGACGAGTGGCTCATGCGGGGTCTTGGCGCGATCGAAGACCTCTATACACGCTTTGGAGTGCCCAGCGTGCGGCATCCCGCGGGGGTCGTCGGCTATCTGGCGGCGAAGGGACTCTTGCGTCCGGGAGCGCAGTGGGTGCATGGCTGCGCTATGGACCCGGCACTCGCTCCATCGCTCGCCGAAGCGGGCGTTTCCATCGCGCATTGCCCCACGTCCAACCGCAGGCTCGGCTGCCCCGACGCGCCCGTTCGGGCATGGCTGGACGCAGGAGTGGCTGTCGGATTGGGGTTGGACTCGGCGGCGAGCGGAGGCCCGGTGGACATGTTCGCTCTGATGCGGGCAGCCCTGGAAACTGCCGAACGCCGGGGCGAGAGTTTGAGCGTAGTCGAGGTCTGGAACATGGCCACCACGATGGGCGCGGCATCGCTGGGCTACAGGGGTTGGGAGATCGCCAAGGGCGCGACGCTGCCGCTCATCGCCGTGACCGGCGTCACCGAGCCGGGGAAGGCCCTTCGGGCCGCGCCGCAGGATGTGGCTTGGCTCGCGCCGAACGGAGTGTCGTGAGTCCGGTCGAAGTCGTCACCCGCGCCGACGATGCGGGAAGTTGCGTCTCAGCCAACGAAGCCGTCCGCGCCAGCGTCGAAGGCGGGCTGGTGCGCAACGTGTCCGTGATCGTGCCCGGTCCGTCGTTCACGGCCCTGACGCCCTGGCTCAAGACGCTCGAAGGCGTGGACGTGGGCATCCACCTGACGATGAACGCTGAGTGGGACCGCGTGAAGTGGGGGCCCTGC
>JACFNW010000225.1:0-1271 GCA_019454665.1 Fimbriimonadaceae bacterium
ACCATGGTCGGTGTGTGTTTCCTCCTCAACAGGGCGACCGGCGCCTGCTGTGTCGTCAAGGCATATATCGGTTGATTCATTCCGCATCCTCAACGGGGGCGACCAGCAATCGTGCGGGTTCTTCTAGGTCCAAAGGGACAAACTGGCGTTTGAACCCGTCTTTAGCCCGCATCTCTGCCTGGCAGGGTTATAATCGGCTTGCTCGGAAGGTGACTCCAATGCTTCGTTTCGGCTGGTGGTGCGTGTTCATGGTCTCGACGGCCGTCGTGTGGGCCCAGGCCTCTGGGTTGCGCGGCATCGTGGCCGACGCCAATTCGCCCGAGGCCCGCATCGCGGGCTCCGGAACGCACGAGTCGGTGGTGGCGGGCGAGACGATCATCGCGCTCAAGATCCGAGGCGGCGAGTACGCGGCGACGCGCACGTGGGCCGACGTCCGGGCGTTCTTGGCTCGCAACCCCAGCCAGACCATGTTCGTCGCAGCCATCCGCAAGGCCGATGGCGCGATCGCCGAGGCCCTTGTGTATCGGGGCGAGACGCCTCCCGCCGAGCCTCCGCCCACCAAGACCAACGAGCCACCTCCCGCCATCGAACCCCCGCCGAGCGGCGTGCGCTTCGATGCGGGGCTTCCCGTGCGAGGACAGACGCCTCCGCCCGTGCCGGCCGTGGCCCAGCCCTCGCCGACGGCCGCACCGCCCAAGAGCCAGGAGAATCCAGCCACGCGGTCCTCTTCGGGCGCACCGAGAAAGGCCCCCCTGCGGATCGCCTTCGGAGCGTATTTCCTGGGCAACGAGTCGTTGCGCAAGACCCAGAAGGACAACGTGTCGCTCAGCATGGCGTACGCGCTGCAGAGCCTGGGTTCGCGGCGGCAGAACGAAGACTTCCTTTCGCTGACGTTCCTTGGGACGAAAGGGCGGGACGACTTCGGAGACGCGGAGGTCGGCATCGCCGTCTTGGGCTACGAGCACGTTTGGGGGTTTGGCTCGGCCTACGTGGGCCTCGGGTTCGGAGCCGCTTGGACGACCGTGGACTACGGCTCGGTGAAGGAGTCGCGCACCGACTTCGTGGTGACCGACCGGTTGGGCGTGTATCTGGATCGGAGCCAGGCGTTCTCGCTCGAACTGGCCTCGCTCTACGGCCGCGTGGGCGCCAACCAAGGGACGTCGCTGAACCTGGCCCTGCGGTTTTGAGCCCTTCGGCCCAGGCGGACGGAGTGCCGTCGAACCTGGGGCAGGTGAATTTGCATGAACCTGCAAAACGGCTCTTGCATTGTC
>JACFNW010000225.1:1281-4705 GCA_019454665.1 Fimbriimonadaceae bacterium
GTGGCTGAAAGTATGTGTTCGGCCAGGCCGCTTGCAGGAAGCGAACGCAGGCTAAGGAATAGCGCGGCGAGCATAGGAAACTGAAGGAAAGTTGTGCGAGCCGAGCGGTTCCAAAGTCCGCCGAGCCTCCTGAGAGTGGACTCTCGATAGGAGATGCTAGAACGGACATCATGAAGCGAACGCTCAAGTATGCGCTCAGCGCAACCCTCTGCTTTGGTGTCGTCGCCCCCGTGCTCGCGCAGGGTCGCCCGGTTCCGCCGGACGTCAGCGAGACTCACTGGGCCTACGACGCACTGAAGGAACTCTTCAACAAGGGCCTGCTCAAGGGCTATCCGGACGGATTGTTCCGCGGCCCGCGCCCCGCCTCCCGCTACGAGATGGCGTACGCGTTGCACAGCCTGTACGACTATCTGATGAAGCTGAACAACGGCCAGCAGCGCCAGATTGACGATCTGATCGCGCGCCTCGGCCGCGTCGAGTCCCGTCCCCAGACGGGCGCCGACCACTCGGCCGACATCCGCGCCATCCGCGACGAACTCGCTCGGATGAAGAATCAGAACGACGAGATGGCGAAGTGGAAGCCGGAAATCGACAACCTGAAGCGCATGGCCAGCACCTTCGAGCGCGAACTGTCCCGCCTTGGCGTGGACGTCGAGCAGATGAAGAAGGACCTGTCCGGCCTCAGCGGTCGCATGGACGAGCTCGAGAAGCGGCTCAACGTCCAGGTGAACGGCACGATCGACTTCGTGACGATCAGCGGCAAGGGCCAAAGCGGCAACCAGCCGATCACGGTTGACGGTCGCCTCCCCGGCATGGTCCCTGGCTTCCCGATCAACCGCTCCGGTCTGATCACGGGCGCCACGGCCTTCCACGAGGCCGCCATCACCATGAAGGGCACCAACAAGGAAGGCCCCAAGTGGCAGGGCACGTTCGTGTACGGCAACATGCTCTCCGCCCCCGCGGTGACCAACGGCCTGTTCCACGACGGCTTCGGCACCCAGGGCACCATCACCGCCGGTGCGGCTTACCAGGAAGGCGCGGGCGACCTGTACATCCAGGACCTCAACGTCTCCTTTGATGCCAGCATCCTCGGCAACAACACGTCGGTGAAGATCGGCCGCCTCGGCTACAAGATCAGCCCCTACGTGTTCCAGCGCGGCGACAACACCCCGTACTTCAAAAACGATCGGTGGGACAGCGGCGAGCACGTCCTCACGGGCGGCGTGGCCGGCTTCAAGTTCGGCGGCGTGAACCTCGACCTGTTCTTCGGTCGCACCTCGGGCAACCAGAGCGTGAACGGCGTCGAGATCTCCCCGGTCTTCGCGGGTCAACTCGGTTCCGTCCTCGCGGGCGGCGCTCGACCGACCGGCTACGGCGGATTCAGCGCGGCGACCCTGATGGTTGACCGAGTCCTCGGCGCGAACGTCAACGTTCCGCTCAGCGACAAGGGCAACATCAACCTGTCGTACATCATCAACCGCAGCAACACGACGCTCTACGCCGGTACGGCCAATCAGGTCAACGCCGTGGACGTCATGGCGGCGACTGCCAACTACAAGTTCGGCAGCCTCGCGGTCGAAGGTGGCTACTCCAAGTCGGTGCTGAAGAACTTCAACAAGTCTCGGTTCGACAGCGACAACGCCGCCGTCTTCGCCAAGGCGAAGTACAGCAACGACAAGTGGGGCCTGTACGCGGGCTACCGCAACATCGGACCGAACTTCGGCGCCGCCGGCGCCTGGGGCCGGATCGGCATGTGGTGGAACCCCACCGACATCGAGGGCCTGAACGTGGGCGGCCACTTCAAGCTCAACGAGGACCTCACCCTGAGCGCTTCGGGCGAGTTCTTGAAGGGTCTCGGCAAGACCGTCACCACCCCCGGTGGCGCGGTCGCCGGCCTGGGCAAGGACGACAAGATCAACAGCTTCAAGGCTGGTCTTGATTGGCACTTCAGCCCGAACTGGAACCTGATGCTCGGCTACGAGCGCGTCGAGTGGGACATGGACGCTCTGACCGTCAAGCCCAACGAGAACTGGTTCCGCGCCGGCGTGGGCTACCGCCTCAGCGACAACGCGAAGCTCAGCCTTCTGGCCGAGATCAGCGACGTGGACGCCAAGGGCGTGGGTTACTTCAACCCGTTCCCCGGCATGGGCCGAGCTAAGGGCGCGTTCGTCACGAGCCAGCTCTCCGCCAAGTTCTAAGCCCACAAAGCTGAGAACCCGTATCCGGCCCCGCTCCTCGGAGCGGGGCCGGATCGTTTTACAGGGGCCGCACCAACACTTGGCCCAACAGGGCCTCAATCACCTCGCGCCTCGCGATCTGCGAACCATCCGTCGTCGCCGTGGCCGCCCCGCACGCGGTTCCGAGCCGAAGGGCTTCCGCATCGTCCAAGCCTGTGGCGAGGCCCGCGAGGTAGCCGCCCAGGAGCGAGTCGCCGCTGCCGATGGTGCTCCGAACCTCCACCTTCGGCGGGATGGCGTGCCACATGCCGTGTGGCCGGTACAGCACCGCGCCATCCTTCCCCATGCTCAGCAACACGCTCTCGGCACCGAAAGCAGCCAGGTCGCGAGCCGCTCGGCAGTGCTCGTCCAAGCCCTCGATCGTGCGCCCGAGCAACCCTTCGGCCTCGGATGTGTTGGGCTTGATCAGGTGTGGCCGCGAGGCAAGCCCCAAGGACATCCGTGCGCCGTCCGCATCGAGCGCGACGTAACAACCCGCGGACTTGAGCAAACCCACCAGTCGGGCGAACACGTCGTCGGGAACCCCCGGAGGGGCAGAGCCGCCTACGGCCGCGTAGCGATGGTCGGGCGCGACCGCGATGAGTTTTGCTTCAAGGCGCGCCAAGTCGCCATCTGCGATGAGCGGACCTGGCGCGTTGAACTGCGTGGGTGGCCGTCCCGTGCCGTCCTCCACGCTGAAATTCACCCGCGTTTCGCCCGCGATCGGCACAAAATCGGCGGAGACGCCCTGATGGGCGAGCACGTTGGCGACGAACTCGCCCGCTTCGCCTCCCAACCATCCCGTCGCCACAGTGGCCACATCGAGTTCTCGCACCACTCGCGACAGGTTCACGCCCTTGCCGCCCGCATCGGTTTCCGTGCGGATCACACGGTTGACTTCGCCGAGCTCGATGCCGCTGCAAAACGCCGCGTAGTCCACGCACGGGTTGAGGGTCACGCTGAGGATCACGCCGTTAGGTTCCCCGACTTGCCTTGGATTCCTGCCCAAGGACTCAGTTGGCGGGGCCGGGTTTGGCCAACATGTTGGCCGTCTCGCGCAGGCCCATCCACCACTGGTTCTTGGGGCGCTGGTGCTTCACGTCGTAGTCGCGCAACGCGTCGGCGAGGTCGCTGATGCGGGTGGCGTCGCCCTCGATGCCCACGCAGGCCGCACCGGCTTCGCTGGCGAGAGCCTGCTCTTCGAGCCA
>JACFNW010000226.1:0-1246 GCA_019454665.1 Fimbriimonadaceae bacterium
ATTCGATCGTTCGGGCGACCACCACGACGCAGATCGTCAAGATGATGTTCGAGTCCGGGGCCAAAGAGGTGCACGTGCGCATCACGGCCCCGCCGATCACGCACCCATGCTTCTACGGAATTGACATGGCTTCCCGCTCGGAACTCGCCGCCGCCCGCATGACCGTGGACGAGATCCGCGAGCACCTCGGGGCGACGTCCCTGGGCTACCTCTCGATAGATGGCGCGGTCGGAGCCGTGGGCAAGGGCAGGGACCACTTTTGCCTGGCTTGCTTCGGGGCCGGCTACCCGCTCGCCGTGCCCTCGGAAGTCCGCAAGACGGCGTTCGAAGAAGACCACGTGGGCGTCATGGCGGCGGTGTCGTCCGGCCAGCCCAAGCTCTTCGATTCGTGATCGGCTAATCTGGCCGATGACCACCTTCGCCTTGCCGCAGACCGACCTCGTCGTATCGCGTCTGGCCTACGGATGCATGCGCATCGCGGGCGTCTGGGACCCCAATGCCGTCACCGCCGAGCACGAAGCAGCCGGACGACGCGCCCTTCTCGCCGCCTACGAGGCGGGATACACCCTGTTCGACCACGCCGACATCTACAGCCGGGGCGCTTGCGAGACGATCCACGGCAACCTGCTCGCCGAATCCCCCTCGCTGCGCGCCCAAACCATCCTCGCGACCAAGTGCGGCATCCGGTTTCCCGGGGACCCCAACCACGATTCGCCCCACCGCTACGACTTCCGCGCCGAACACATCGTGTGGTCCTGCGATCAATCGCTGCGCCGGCTCCGCGTGGGCACACTCGACATCTACCAGTTGCACCGTCCCGACTACCTGATGAACCCGGACGAGGTGGCGGACGCGTTCACACAGCTCAAGGAGGCGGGCAAAGTCCGCTGGTTCGGCGTGAGCAACTTCCTGCCCAGCAAGGTGGAGGCGTTGCAGAGCCGCTTGAGGTTCCCCCTGATCGTCAACCAAGTCGAAATCCACCTCGGTCGGCTGGCCTGCTTCGAGGACGGCACGCTCGACCAATGTCTGACGCGCCGCATCACCCCGTTGGCGTGGAGCCCGCTGGGTGGTGGCTGGCTGGGCGCGGGAAGGGAAGCACCCGCCAACCCGTCGCATCTGGCCGCGCTGGTGGACCTGATGGACGCGATGGCCGAAGTCTACGGCGTCACGCGAACGGAGGTCGCCCTGCGCTGGCTCCTCGCCCACCCGTCGGGGATCGTGCCGATCGTGGGCTCGACGCGGCCCG
>JACFNW010000226.1:1256-3723 GCA_019454665.1 Fimbriimonadaceae bacterium
CACGCACTGGACGAGCCGATGGGCTACGAGGATTGGTACCGCCTCCTGGTCGCGGCACGTGGAGAGGGCTTGCCTTAGGTGGTCCACTTCTCGAACCCGCCCGAACCGGCCCTTCGGGAACGCATTGCAGAAGCCTTGGGCGAGTCGGTCCGCTTCGGCGGCGAACCCGGCCCCGACACGCGATGGCTGGTCAATGGGAGTCCCTCGACGCTCGACGGCATGCCGCTCTTGGAAGGCGTGATCATCCCTTGGGCGGGGGTGCCGCGCAAGACCCTGGAACTCGCCCGCGAGCGTGGCGTCGCCCTCTATAACCTGCACCACAACGCCCACGCGACCGCCGAGATGGCCCTGTCCCTGCTCTTTGCGGCGGCCCGTGGCCTAACGGCTTTGGACCGCCGGTTGCGCGTGGGCGATTGGTCCAACCGTACCGGCGTCAGGAACGGCGTCCAACTCTACGGCAAGACGGTGGCGGTCCTGGGCTACGGCGCGATCGGACGGCATGTGGGCCAAGTTTGCCGAGCGATGGGGATGGGCGTGGTCGGCATCAAACGAACCGCCGGCAAGGTGGATGGGGTCGAGTGCTTTGGCGTCGCGGACCTCCATGCGGCGCTGTCGCGGGCCCATGCCTTGGTGATCTGCGCTCCGGGCACGGAGAGCACGACGGGCCTCATCGGTCGCGCAGCAATCGAAGCGTTGCGCGAGCCCCGGTTGCTCGTGAACGTGGGGCGCGGCGCGATCGTGGAAGAACAAGCCCTGCACCATACTCTGGCCGACGGTACGTTGCATGCGGCGGGATTGGACGTCTGGTACCGCTACCCCAAGGGCGACGAGCCCTGCCTCCCATCGGCCTTTCCGATCCACGAGATGCCTAATGTGGTCCTCTCGCCACACACCGGAGGCGGGACCCGAGAGAGCGAAGAACTGCGGGCCGAAGCGCTGATCGAACTGGTGGGCGCGTTGATCGCGGGCGAACGTCCGCCGGCAGTGGACTTCGAATCGGGATACTGAGACGCGAGGCGCTCAGGAGCTGGCCAGCGCCCGTGCCGGGCAACGGGTAACCTGCGCAACCTGCCATGCGCACCGCCCGCGTCCTTCTGATCGCCCTCGTCGCTCTGGCCGGATTGGCCGGAGCCCAGACCAAGAAGCGGCTGACTCCCGAGGAGTATGTCGGCTGGGAGTCGCTCGGCGCGGCGGCCATCTCCAACGACGGCAAGTGGGTGGCCAGCCAGATCGGGCGCGTCGAAAAGGACGGCACGCTGATCATCCGCAGTTCGGATGGGCCTGAGAAGGTCGAAGTCGCCGTCGGCTCGGGTGCGCGGTTCTCGGACGATTCGAAATGGGTGGCGTACACCATCGGCGTCCCGCGAGACGAGGCGAAGAAGCTCCAGCAGCAACGCAAGCCCGTCCGCAACAAGCTGGGCATCCGCGAACTCGCCACGGGCAAGGAGACCGTGATCGAGGACGTCGCTTCGTGGGCTTGGCTCAAGGGAGGCAAGACCCTGCTCGCCCTCCACCATCCCGCCGAAGGTCAGACCAAGGGCGGCAACGACCTGGAGATCATCCGTCCGGGCGGCGGCGCGAACCTTCAAATTGGCAGCGTCGCGCAGTTTTCGCCCTTCCGAGGCGGCCGCTGGGTGGCGCTCTCGGTTTCGACTGCGGCGGGGCGCAACTCGATCCAACTCTACGACGAGGACAAGGGGACGCTGACGCCCGTCCATACGGGTGCCGATGCCTACCGGAACCTGACTTGGGCCCGCGATGGCGCGGTTCTGGCCTTCCTCGCCGGCAAGAAGGCCGAGAAGAAGGAGGGCGATGGCCATACGCTCGTCGTCGTCTCGAACCCCGAATCCCCCACGGTCAAGGCGTTCGGGCCCGCCGACCTCAAGGGCTTCCCCGAGGGCTCGCGCATCGTCGAGTTCGGCGGTTTGTCGCTTTCGGACGGAGGCACCTCGGTCGTCTTCGGGTTGAAGAAGTGGGAGGACGCCTCGAACAAGCCGCCCACCCCCGCCGACGAGAAGGCGGGCGTCGAAGTTTGGAACACCCAGGACACTGTGGTCATGCCGCTTCAGAAGAACCAGGCGAACCAGGAGCGCAACCGACACCACAAGGCGTTCCTCGACCTCGCCAATGGCACGTTCACGGTCTTTGACGACGGCCAGAGCGACGGTCTGATCATTCCCAGCGACCACCGGTTCGCTTACGTGCGCGACGGACGGCCCTATGCGTCGCCGATCAAGGTTGGTGGCCTGGAGTACGCCGACGCCTACTCGATTGATCTTCGAACGGGTGTTCGCCGGAGGTTCATCGAGAAGGGTGTGTCCAACGTGGGCGGCATCGGCGTGGGCACGATTTCGCCCGGACGCAACAGCACGTATTGCGCCTACTACGATGCGCGGCATTGGTGGATCTACGACGCCCGCTCGGGCGAGGCCCGGAACGCCACGGCCAGCCTGGGAACCACGTTCGA
>JACFNW010000226.1:3733-4697 GCA_019454665.1 Fimbriimonadaceae bacterium
ACCCCGAGGACGACAACACGATTCCGCAGAAACCCGCCGCAGGCTTCCCGGTCTGGGCCAAGGACGGGTCGGTGGTCTTCTTGCGCGATGCGTTCGACGTGTTCGCCGTTCCGATGACCGGCGAGGGCACTCGGGTGACCCAAGGGCGGAAGGAGGCCGTCCGCTCGGCGATTCTCGATCTCGGTCTGGATGAAGACGGCATCCGCGTGGGCGACCCCCTGTATCTGAGCCTGTTCAACACCAAGACCAAGGCCTCGGGGATCGGCGTCGTGGAGTCGGGAGCGTTCAAGCAACTCGCCATGGAAGACGCGCAGATCGGCGGATTCGTGAAGTCCAAGGACACCGATCGGCTCTTGTTCCGCATGAGCCGCTTCGACCAATCGCCGTCGCTGCTCCTGACGAACCTGCGCTTCGAGCAGGCCAAGCCTCTCGCGGCGACCAACCCCCAACAGAAGGACTACCACTGGGGCAAGAGCGAGCTGCTGCACTACAAGGCCACGGGCCGCGACCTGCAAGCCACGCTCATCTATCCCGCCGACTACGACCCCAACCTGCAGTACCCCATGGTGGTCTACATCTACGAGCGGCTCTCGGATGGGCTTCACAGCTACATCGCTCCGAACCACACCAGCCCCTACAACCAGCAACACTTCTCGCAGGCCGGTTACTTCGTTCTGATGCCCGACATCGCCTATCGCGACCGCAACCCGGGGCTTTCTGCGGTCGAATGCCTGGAGACCGCTGTCGGCACGGCCCTTCGCCACAACCGGGCGATCGACGGCAAGCGGGTCGGCCTGACGGGTCACAGCTGGGGCGGCTACCAGACCGTGTTCGTGGCCATGAAGTCCAAGATGTTCCATTGCTTCGTCGCGGGCGCGCCCCTCACCGAGCTGACCCGCATGTACAACAGCTTCTACTGGACCTGGGGCCAGACCAACCCGGTGATCTACGCGAGCAGCCAGGG
>JACFNW010000227.1 GCA_019454665.1 Fimbriimonadaceae bacterium
ACCGAGAGTGTACAACGTGGCGTTCGCCGAACTCAGAGGATGCCGCTACGGAGCAGGTCCTTGAGCATCAGCAAGCCGACGAGCGTGCCTTCTTCTACGACGGGCAACTCGCCGACCTTCTTCGGCAAGTTCTGAAACACTTCGAGCGCCTCGATCGCCATGAGGTCCGGCCCGACCGACGTCGGTTCGCGCACCATGATGGATTCCGCCGGCATGTCGAGGGGCCGCGAAGCCACCACGTGCCGCCGGACGTCTCCATCGCTGACAAAGCCGAGCAACGCGCCCGAGCCGTCCACGACGCAGGCCGCGCCCGCGCCTGCGTTGGTGATCGCCCGCATTGTGTCGAGGATCGTTGAATCGGGTTGGACGGTGGCGAGGTCGGCCCCTTGCCGCATCACGTCGCGCACGCGCAACAGCAACCGCTTGCCCAAAGCCCCGCTGGGATGAAATCGGGCGAAATCCTCCGGCCCGAAGCCTCGGCTCTCCATGACGGCCACGGCCAAGGCATCGCTCAGGGCCAGCATGACGGTGGTGCTGGTGGTGGGCGCAAGGTTGTTGGGGCACGCCTCTTCGGTGACGGGCACCAGCAGGACGCGATCCACCATGCGGCCGACGCTGCTGTTCGACCGGCCCGTCATGAGCATGGTGCGTGCCCCGATGGCTTGGAGCGCCGGGATCAAGCGCACCAGATCGTCGCTCTCGCCGCTGAACGAGTACATCAGCACGATGTCGTCTGCCGTCGCCATGCCGGCATCTCCGTGCAGGGCTTCGGCGGCGTGCATGAACAGGCTCGGCGTGCCCGTGCTGGCGAACGTGCCCGCCGTCTTGCGCGCGATGTGGCCGGATTTGCCCAAGCCGCACGTGATGACGCGCCCCCGACAAGCCAGAATCTCGTCTACGGCCTGGGCATAGGAGGCATCCAGCCGCCCGGCCAGATCGGCGACGGCGTTGGCTTCGTGGTGCAAGACGCGCCGCAGCGTGTCCAGATGGTTCACGGCCCGAGTCTACCGCTCGCCCAGAATGGTCTTCCCGAACAGGGAGGCCACCCACTCGACCGCAGTGGTCGCGGTCTCGTTGCTTCGGTCGCGTGTGGGGTTGGTTTCCACCACGTCGAGGCCGACCAAACGGTAGGGGCACCCCGGAGCAGCGAGCGATTCGTGCAGCAATTCGGCCAGCAGATGGGCTTCGCGGTAGGACAGCCCGCCGCGCACCGCCGTCCCCGTGCCCGGTGCGAGGACGGGGTCCATCACGTCCACGTCGAAACTCACCCACAGCGCCTCGGCACCCGACTCGCGCATCCACCGGTTGAACTTGGCCACCGTTTCACTCACCCCGTACCGATCCACATCGTGCATCGTGAGCGGCAAGCACCCTTTGCTGGCCTGGATGTGCGCGCGTTCGCCCATGTCCACGTCGCGCAAGCCATACCAAGCCGTGTGGCTGGGCGCGAGCCGCTCGGCCGGGACGACGGATTCGAGCAGTTCGGCCCAGTCGTCCGCGCCACGTCCCTCTTGAACCTGGAAGCCGACCAGCGCATCGAGCGCCAATTCGGCTGCGCCGCGTCCCTCTTGAACCTCGAAGCCCACCAACGCCGCGAGCGACATGCCATGAAGGTTGAGACTGGGCGATGTCGCCGGAGTGTTGTAGTCGGCGTGGGCGTCGATCCACAGCACGGCCAGCTTCCTGCCGAAACACTGGATGGCACCCGAGACCGAGCCGATGGAGATGGAGTGGTCGCCCCCGAGAACCAAGGGCACGTCGCCCGATACGATCGTGTCGGCGACGCGTTTCCGGAGGCGCCGAGCCACCTCGACGCCCTCCTTGAAGTGGGGGATCCCCGAGCCCTTCTCGGTGCTTTGCGGCAGGGGAATGTCGCCGTCGTCGCGGACGGCCACCCGGATGCTCTGCAGCGCACCTTCCAGATCCGCGATGCGCAGGGCGCCAGGACCCAGACGGCTGCCCGCCATACGTCCGCACTTGTCGAAGGGCGCACCGAGGATTCGGATCATCTCGGCGACCATTGTGACGGATCGGGGCTCCATCCGTCTGGAGCCCCGAGGGCGTCTTACTTGCCTTCGCCTTCGCCGCTGCCCATCAGCCCGTTGTTGGGGTTGGCGGCCGACCACTCTTCGATGGTCTTGGCTTCCGCACCCTTCTGCAGGTCTGCGTCGGGCTGCGTCTGCTCCTTCGTCAGGTCCCGCGGGGCGGAGGCGCACCCCGCCAGGACCACGACGCAAGCGATCAGCAAGGCATTCACGAGTCTACGAAGCATCACTACTCCGGCGACCACACCGTATCCACGGTAAACGGATAGTTGACGAAGTTCTGGCACGAGATCGAGCCCAGGCTGAATCGGCTTCCGTCCAGCATCTCGCTGGGGTTGGCGCAATAGGCCAAGCGGTTCTTCTCGTTTGCAGGCACGTACACATAGCCGACACCTGGAGTCAAGCCGCCTCGGTACTGAACCGTGCTGGCATGGCCGTCCGCGTAGCCCATGGTGAACTTGCCGCCCCAGCGGAACGAGCTCTGCTTGGTCGCAGCGCTCACCGGGAACGTGTCGAGGATCCACGCCTTGCCGCCCGCGCTGTTCGGGTACATGCCGATCGTCGGACGGGGCGTGTCATACGTGTCGCCGAACACGAAGAGGTTGGCAGGATTGTCGAACGAGGTCAAACCTCGACCCGCCTGATACGTGCCGCCATCGCCGATCTCAACCACCGGTCCGAGGACGCCACCACCCGCGTAGATCTGAGGTCCCCAGTTGTAGCCCCAACCGAGACAGCGACCTGTCGGGTTCAGGTCGTAGATGCGGCGCGCCCAAGACGTGTTCTGGATGTCCGCTTGGCTGTGGTAGTAGCAGCCCGTCTCGGTGCGTTCGCTGCTGAAGAACATGTCCACGCTCTTCACATAGGGCTGCATGACGACCCAGAAGTCGGTTCGGTGGACGCCTTGAGGACCGCCGCTCGAGACGTTGACCGCGGTGTCGTCGTAGTCGTTGGCGTAGATCTGCCAGGCGACGGCGATCTGCTTGACTTGAGAGAGTGCATTCGACTTCTTCGCGCTTTGCTTCGCCTGTGCGTACACAGGGAAGAGCATTGCGGCGAGGATCGCGATGATCGCGATGACGACGAGGAGTTCGATGAGCGTGAACGCGCGCTTGAGCATAGTGTCCTTCCTAACTGGAGGTCGTGATGATTTTGCCCAAACACACGTTAAGTCGTTGTAAACGTACACGCTTTTTTACAGCGATGCGGAAGTCTTAACTTGACTTCCAACCCGTCGTCACGTACTCGCACTCGTACTCGCCGCTCTCGTAGAGGTTCACCAGAGCATAGCCGGGTTCGCACTCCTGGTAGTTGCCGTTCCACCATCCGCCGCACACCGCGCCGTTGCAGAAGAACGTCGTGCCCAAGTAGTCCACTCGGTCCACCAGGTGGATGTGTCCGCTGATGGCCAGCTTCACGTTGTCCGCCTTGTGGAACATCTTGACGATCTTGCGCGCGTCGATGTGCATCCACGCGCCGGGCACCTTCCAGTCGCCGTCCTTCTCGTTGTCCCCATCAAGGTAGGCGCATGCGGCGAGGATCGGGATGTGCGAGACGACGATCACGGGCTTGCCCTTCGCTGCCGCGATCTCGGCGACCAACCACTCGTACTGTTCGTCGTCGAGCCGGGCCACATAGTCTTCGCCGCGCGGGAACGTCGAATCCAGAACGATGAAGCGCCACCCCGCTCGATCGAACGCGCGGTAGGGCTTCGGCAAGCCAAGGGCATCGCACGCCCACTTCTTGCCGCGCTCGGGCTCGCGCCCCTCGCCCGGCCAGTGCCACACGTCGTGGTTGCCGATGCAGTGCTCGACGGGGAGCGACACGTTGTTCTTGATCACGCGCTGGAAGATGTCCCATTGGGTCTTGGTGCGCGTTCTGTCGGCGCGGAACGCGTCCATGATCAAGTCGCCTCCCGTGACGATCATGTCCGGCTTGTCCGCCAGGTTCTGGACGTGCTCCAGCGTATGGACCATGCCCTCCTCGGCTCGCTTCTCAGGTTGAACGTGGATATCCGTGAGGTGAGCGAACCGCAGCACGCGCTTGCCTTTGGGCTGAGCGGTCGTCGCGGCGGCAGATGGGCTGAGTGCGGTCATTCCGGCAGCGGCGGCTCCAGCGATCACGTGGCGGCGGGTGAGGTCCATGCGCGGATGGTACACCGCCCGCCGTGGCGACAGTCCATCGTTCGCGTCAACCTTAACCGAGCGTTCAACGTGCCGGCAACGGGCGGATGCGGATGTTGCGGAAAGCGACCGGGCCGTGGTTGCCCTGGAACATCAGCGGGCCCATCGCTTTTTCCTTGCCATCCACGCCGCCGGGAGTCTGGCTCTTCATCTCCACGTTCTCGTGGATCACGCCGCCGTTCAGTTCCACGCGGATGAACTTGGCGTTTTCGACCTTCTTCCCGCCGGCATCGAACCTGGGCGCTTGGAATCGGATGTCCACGGTGTTCCACTCGCCCGGCGCTTTGTACTTGGGGTTCTTGGGAGGCTGCGCCCCGTAGAGCGCGCCCATGTCGCCGGGGCCGGGGTTGGCATCCTTGCCGAAGCTGTCCAAGACCTGCACCTCGTACTCGCCTTGTACGTAAATGCCGCTGTTCGAGCCCTGCGGCACCATCACTTCGAGCGTGATCCACTGGTCTCCGTAAACC
>JACFNW010000228.1 GCA_019454665.1 Fimbriimonadaceae bacterium
TAGGAAATGGCCATCGAGGCGTCGGCGACAATCGTCAACGGCGGCCCTCGTCAATCCACTCGCGAATCTCCTCGGGAGTTAGGTCCTTGACGCCGTACGTCTTGCGGAACTCCGCCACCCGCCCAGCAAAGGTCGCCCAGTCCTCGCCTTGCGACTCGACCGGCTTGAGCTCAGCGATCAGTTTCCCGTTCCGGGTGATCTGGATGGTTTCGCCCTGCTCGACCCGGTCCAGCAGTTGGCCGAAGTGGGTTTTCGCTTCGTATGCACCGACGGTTTTCATGCCGACCAGTCTACCCGACCAGTCTATTCCACGCGATGGACCGTGGCCCAGACCTCGCGCTTGGCGTCGAGGTCGCGGGTCTGCTTGCGCGCCTGAACCAGATCCACGTACAGCGTCGCGATTTCGTAGGGCCGCAAGGGCACCTCGATGGCCGTCCAGGACCAGCCTTCGGGCGAGTAGCTGGGCGGCTCGGTCGGCGAGGTCGCGAGCGGCTGGGGCTCGCCGCCGAGGAGGTTCGTCATGTAGACCGCCGCCACCTCGCCCGGGAGCTTGAGGATCGCGGTCTCGCCCACCCCGTTGAACTCGACGATGCGGACGAGGGTCGGGTAGCCCATGCCCTTGCCGGCGTAGTTCTCGACGTGCTTGCCCGCGTCCTCCGATTCGCGGTAGAAGGCGGTGACGAGGCTGTGCTCGGCGAGGAGTTCCAGGCCGCCGAACGATTTCGGCATATCTACCTCGGGCTTCAGCGCAGCGCGAACCAAACCAGACGATTCGCGTTGGATAGGCGGGTTGAGCAAGGTCTGCGCCGCCTGCCATCGGTCGCGATTCGTCCAGGCTCCGTGAGGCACTAGCCAGAAGCTCTTGCTCGCTTCGTGGCGAAACAACCCGTTGTCCCAAGGATCGCGCATCGTCAGGAGGTTGGCCAGACCCTTGTGAGTCCGGAACCACTGGCCCGACTCATGCACGATCATCAACCCGCTTCCGCCTTCGTTGATCAAATCCACCAACGAGGTCGAGTGGAACGGCTTCTCGATGGATTCGAACCACTGCGGGCTGGTCATCCAATCACCCTCGGGGTACTTCTTCGGCCATTCGCCTTTCGGGTGGACTTCGTGGACCGCGTAAGGCGAGTCGGTGATTAGTCTGAAGTCCTCGACGACGGGCTCGAACTCGACGTGCACTCCAGCGCCCATTCCCGGATCGGGTTGGGCATCGGCCTGATACCTATACCAACCCTCTTCTTGGAACTCTAACCAGCGCACGCTAACATCGAGCTTGAGCACTCCGAATTGGTCACAGTCCACCGTGAAGCAAACCCATGGCACGTCCGAGCTGGAAGCGAAGTTGATCGAGAGGTAGTGCTCGTGATGCAATACTTGATCAATGCGCTCGCAAGCCACGCGTTCTCCGTTGCGCAGGAATGATACTTTGGGAGTCGTTCTAAAGCAACCGGCTGGATAGTTAGGATGTTCGAAGGACACCATGCCCTGCTGCTGATCAACGATTACGGTCCATTCCCCCAGTCTGTGACGAAGCAAGGGCCCATCAAACACTTCACCGTTTCTGCCCCATCTGAAGGGTGCAGTTGTAGGCGCGTAACCCATGGGTGGAATCGGCTCGCCAGTCTCCGGCACTTGCACCGTCCAACCGAGGCGATTGACCGCAAGCGCGCGCTCGGGCACACCCGTTCGCTCGGCAAGGTGGGCGAGCATGTAGTTCATGGGGGACAGTTTCTCTGCGTACCCGTGTCCCGCCAAAGCCACATGCCCGCACAGGGCTTCGCACTCGTCGTTGTCGTGGTGTTGCGCGATCAGCAGGTGACGCCAGGCTTCTTCCAACTCCCACACGGGATAGACATCCCACCGTGGATACGGTCGTCCGAAGAGACCCAAGATCGTGGCCAGCGCTTCGGATGCAAGCAACTCGGATTCCACTCGCTTCGACTCTTTGCGCATGTGGTCGCCGTTCTTCCCCAACGACATCCCGTGCCAAACGTCGTCCAACGAGTACCGCCGAACCGGAACATCGGCAACGGAAGAGGCAAGACGCAGGTACTCGCCCAACGTACACGGCTTGATCTCGAACCGCTCGTCGGAAAGCAACTCGGTCAGCTTCGGCAGCAGCACCTCCGAGCGGCACATCCAATCGGGCGAGGGCATGAGTTCGACCCACTGAAGGATCAGTGGCGGCACGTCGCCCAGCGCCGTTACGGGCTGCTCGCCCGCGGCCAACTGGTCGAAGAGAATCTGCATGTCCTCGGGCCACTGGTGCAGGTTCAGGGCGTTGCGCGTGGCCGTGAGCAACCGCGAACCGTCCTGCCCTTCCCACCACACCGCAGGCACGGTCTCGCGCGGGACTTCGGGCGTGTGCCAGGTCCACTGGAAGTAGAGCGAGGCGTACTCGAATCCGCAGCCGCGCAGCATCTGAGGCAGTTGGGGGAAGAAATCGAACTCCTCCTCCCAAAACGTCTGGGGCCACACGCCAAGCAGCCGCCGCACCGCCCGCGCGCCGTAAACCCGGTGCCGGATGTTCGACTCGCCCCCGTGGAAGAGGCCGTAGGGTTGGGCGTAGGAGCAACCGACGGGCTCGATACGGCCTTCTTGCACGGCTTGGCGCAACGCGTCCAGCGCCTCGGGGGCTTCGGCGGCCAGCTTCTCGTAGCCGACGCCGTCGAAGTTCACGTTGCCCTTCGCGCCCGCGACTTCGGCGAAGCGCAGCATGTCGAACGTGGAGCCGGGCATGACGTGATACCCCCACAGCCACTGCATGTCCACCCAGTGCATATGGTTGCCGAACGTGTAGCAGAGGGGCGTCTTCTTCCTGGCATAGGCTACTGAACTAAATGCTGTACAGCCTCTTGAACCAAGAAACGAATCTTTTTGCCAGGTCCGCCTCATGGTCAAAGCACCCACGAGAGACGGCTTCACCATAGCGAAGTCCAGGGGGATCCTGCCACCCCAAGAACGTATGCACTTCAGCCTTCCGACAGTCCACATCTCTAAAGGTAGACCCAAACGACCGAGAGCGTGCCGTACTTTCCACAGCATAACCCCACAACGCCTCGCTACCTGCAAGTTTGATTTGGCGAATGAAGTCTTCGATTGCACCATTGGCCTCGTTATCGGGCATCAACCACACGCCAACCCGAGGATCATCGTGCAACCAGCCACTTTTGTCAATCACCTCTGGCACGTCACCGATGACATTTCGCATCGGTTGCGTCAACATTTGCCAGCGCTCCGCCAATCCTATGTGTGGATCAACATCTGCAACGAATCCGATAGGATAAGCCGCAGCCCTTACCTCAGCGCTGATCAAGCTGGACATCTTCTCGATGCCTCCAGCCTCCCTGACTTCCACATGCTCGGGTCCGGCTTTGTCCTGGCTTCTGGCATCAATCCCGTGCTTTTGAAGTAGGTTCCGAAGAAAATGAAGATCGTTCGCGCCTTCAACGTAGAGTCTACCTCGTGGCATCTACCGCAACTCCACATCGTGCTGTAAGGCAACGAGTAACTCGGCACCAGTGAATGAGATGGCCTTTTCCTGGTCCGCTACAACTTTGTGAACGGCTACGCGATCGGCTTGTTCTGGATCTACCTCCAGAGCCCAGCGAAGAGCTTGGATACAGTCGTGACTGTGCGTTGTTGCAAACAATTGCACTCTACGGTCTCGGCTCGAATGGAGGACTAACGTCCACATCTGTTGAAGCACACTATGGTGCAAACCCGTATCAATCTCATCAATCTGCAAGGTTCCATTGGCACTGTTCACGATGGCGACAGCCAGGGTCAGCAATCGCTTCATGCCATCGCCGAATGAACCAACCGGCTGCCTGCCGGCACCGTTGCGATCAAGCAGTACAAGAGGTTCAAGGCCAGAGGGATTTGTCAGCACATGCACGCCTCGCACTCGCTCGTCAAGTATCCGCAATGCTTCGACAAGCAGGTTTTCCTCCCCCCGGAGCGTGACTTCGTTGAATAATACGGCCAAGCGCTGACCCTCTAGTCCTTCGGTCGTCAAGAAGAGGTCCTGCTCGGGCATTTTTGGTAATGATGCAGGGCGGCGCTGGAGTTCTGGCAAGACTCCCTCTTGGGAGATTGGGACTCTCTCGACGTCCTGGCCGCCGCGCCGGGTAGCCAGGACAAACTCTGGCCCTCCCTCTTCAAACAGGACGCCTTGGCCCGGATCCCCACTTTCAACCGTGACAGTAACCGACGGGCTGCCTTTGAGAGCGACCTCGATCTGCGCGCCTGGCCTCAACACACGGCCCCAATAGGCGTGGCTCAGGTCAACCCAGTTGTAGCGGTACGCGCGCTCCGCATCGGGGTCGAGGAACCTGATCTCACGCCTGCGAAGCGCATTCGAGCGCAGTGAACCGATGGGTGAACGAGACCTGGCGAGTTGGACCGCCTCCAACACCGAGGTCTTGCCGACATTGTTGCGCCCGAGGAACAAGTTCACGTCGGCAACCGGGTCAACCCGGAAGGATCTCAATCCTCGATATCCTTTGACCTGAAGCACCTGCTTCGACACGTTGGTCATAGTCTAGACCATCCTGACCACTCGTGGCATGACCGACACGGCACCGAACCGGAGACGGCCCTGGCCCACGCCCCGGGCCGCGAATCGGGTAACCATCGCAGGTGAGTTCCCCCACGCCGCCGTTGCCACCCTCGG
>JACFNW010000229.1 GCA_019454665.1 Fimbriimonadaceae bacterium
GGCATACCCGATGAGTTGGACGACGACGCTCATCTCGACATTCATCCTATCCCATCCCGGGCCCGTCAGCGCGCCCGGCGATCCCTTTATCGAGAAGATTCCCGGCTCGCTGGTCGAGTTCAAGATGATCCCCGTGCCCGAAAGCACGGTCGAAATCGAGGGCGTCAAGCACACGGTGAAGGGCATCGCGATGGGCCAGACCGAGGTTCTTTGGGACCTCTACGACATCTTCACGTTCCGGCAGGACATGACGGCCGCCGAACAGGCGCAGGGCGTGGACGCCAAGGCCCGCCCCAGCAAGCCGTACGGCGCGATTGACCACGGGTTCGGACACGCGGGCATGCCCGCGATCTGCATCTCGCACCACGGGGCGACCGAGTTCTGCAAGTGGCTTTCGAAGAAGACGGGCAAGACGTACCGTCTGCCCACCGAGGCCGAGTGGATGGTCGCCGCCGCAGCGGGTCAGCCGATGCCAGCCAACCTCGACGAAGTCGCTTGGTTCTGGGACAACGCCGACGACAGCACCCACCCCGCAGGCAAGAAGAAACCCAACGCCTGGGGCTTCGTGGACATGTTGGGCAACGTGGCCGAATGGGTGAACGTCTCGGAGACCGAGCGCGTGGTCAAGGGCGGATCGTGGAAGGAAAAGGCGCCCCGCGTCAACTTCTCCGACCGCATGAAGCAGACACCCAAGTGGCAAGAGCGCGACCCGCAGACGCCCAAGAGCCGCTGGTGGCTGAGCGACGCCCCGTTCGTGGGGTTCCGCGTCGTTTGCGAATTGCCGTAACGCCGGGGGCCGTTCTCGCGTCCCACCGGTTAGAGCCATGTTCACGAAAGCAATCGGAACGGCGGGCGTTGCCGCCGTGGCAGGGGTGCTGTTCAGCGCCGGTTCGCTGCAGGGCGACCGATCGGGCGAGAATGCGTTGCGGCTGTTGGAACTGGGCCGCGCGATCAAGCTGTACGCGACCGACTACGACGGGCTGATGCCCCTTGCCCAAGTGCATACGGGCAAGACGTGGACGTGGAACCGGTTGCACGACCTTCCCGAGACAAGGGATGTCGGCGAGAGTCCGCACTTCAGCTACTGGGCGAACGCGCTCCGTCCGTACGGGGACGTCCGCTGGGCGCTGGCCATTGACGGTGCGACCAGCGAGCGACTGGGCACGACGGCGCCGGTGAGCGATCTGCGTGGCGGCTGGACCTACAACGGGCTGCTGCACGGCTATGCCGCCAGCCGGGTCGTCGCGCCGGAGCGATTGCCCCTTCTCTGGATGGGCTACGGCAAGGTCAACTTCGAGGCCAAGTCGGGCGCGAACCCGGTGTTGAGCTGCATGATGCCGACGCCCGAGTGCGAGTTCAACGAAAAGGGCCCGCAAGGGATGCCCGGCATGGGCGGCTCGATGATGCTGATGCGCCACGAACCCAACCTCGACGACGAAGGTGCGCCGTTCCTCTCGGTGGACCTGGTGCTGACGCATCTGGTGCTCGGCGGCAACGTGGACGAGGAGGGCAAGGTCCGGCACCGGAACAGCGACCCGTACGCCCAGTACTCGGGCGGCAAGCCGATGACGTATTGGACCTGCGGCGAGTCGGCGCGCTACCCGTGCTTCTTCAGCCCGAACAACGACTTCAAGTCCGAACGGCCGTGATCCGGCGGCTGTTCCGCGCCCGTTGGATATGCCAAGATGGGCGCGCGCGACTAACGTGACGCTTCCCGACTGGTTCTGGGTGGTCGGCTTCGTCTTCGGAGCCGTCATCGGCAGCTTTTTGAACGTGGTGATCTACCGGGTCCCGCGTGGCAAGTCGCTTTGGAACCCCTCGAAGAGCTTCTGCCCGAAGTGCTCGCACGATCTCGGCCCCGCCGACCTCTTCCCCCTGCTGAGCTATGCCGTCCAGGGAGGCAAGTGCCGCTACTGCAAGGCCGTCGTGCCCATCCGGTACTTCTTCGTGGAGTTGCTGAACGCCTCGCTGTGGGCGTACGTGTTCCACCTGCACCTCATTCAGGACTGGAACCCCGGCAAAGCGGTCGCCTATGCGCTGGCGTGCTCGACGCTGGTCGCGATCATCTACATTGACTGGGAGCTCTACATCATCCCGGACCAGATCAACGCGTTCCTGCTGTTCGTTGGGTTGGGCTACAACGCCTGGCTGTTCAGCGAGGGGCGGGCCGAGGCCGTCACGTGGGGCATGCCGAGCGCGCTGGCTGGCTGGATCGTGGGCGTGGTGGCGATCTGGGCCGTGGCGCTGATGGGGCTGTTGCTGTTCAGGCGGGATTCGATGGGTCACGGCGACATCAAAATGGCGCGGGGCATCGGGGCCGTGCTGTTCCCGGGGATGGCGTTGGGCAGTTTCGGCCTGGCCGTGGTCGCCGGGGCCGTGATCGGTGCCGTGCAGGTGGCTCTCCGCCGCCCGCAACCCTCGGCGGAGGCCGTGGCCGGACCCGAGCCCGAACCGGAGAGCCTGGCTTCGCTGGTCAAATGCGGCATCGGTTACCTTCTGTGCTTCGATGTCATCGGATTGTTCGCGCCGAAGTTCTACGAGCGGTACTTCGGCGAGAATCCCTACTCTGTCGAGGAGGCGCTGGAGGACCCGGACGTGGAACGAACGATGATTCCGTTCGGTCCATATCTTGCGGTTGGGGCGATTGCGGGCGCCCTGTTCGAGACGCCGGTGCGGGGGGCTTGGGACGCCTACGTCGAATATGCGACGAGGCGCTGATTTTTTGAGGAACATCCGTGATTGTGCCTGTGTCAAAGAATCTTAGGGTGGTTATGCGGTCGAAGGATACGCACATGCGAACGAAGCGAGCGGGCTTCACACTGATCGAGTTGCTGGTCGTGATTGCGATCATCGCCATATTGGCGGCGATCACGTTCCCTGTCATGGCGCGAGCCAAGGACGGGGCGTACAAGAGCGGCGACTTGTCGAACATGAATTCGATTCGGACGGCGTTGCAGCTGTACCGCGAGGATCAGGGCGGGTTTCCCCCGGCCTTGCTCGGGTACGCCACGCTGTACGAGTCCGGTCCCAACATGGGTGCGGTGGTCCCTGCCGACAAGGCGGCGGGCTATCTCTATCCGAAGCGGATCCAATCGGTGGCCACCCTCAAGCCCGCCTACAACCGCGATCCCATGGACGGCTTCATCGTCGCCGTCTGGCCGATGCCCGACCCGCGATCCGTGGGCAGCGCCCCGCTGTTCGACCTGAACGGCGACGGGACGATCGACGCGAACGACGACCCCGTCGGCGCGCGGCAAGCGTATGGCCCGAACGATGGCTTCGTTTCGGAACGGGGTCTCGGCGTCACTTCGGATCCCGATCTGGCCGCGAAGTACTACGCCGTGAGCGGCTACGACGTGGGCGAGGAGCGCATCGGCAACACCGTGCGCCGCACGTTGCGCTACAACCTCTTCTGGACGAACTGGGGCTTGACGACCGGCAACGGCATGGACGATCCCCGTCAGCTCGGCTACGCCGATCCGCCCGACGACACTGTGATCACATGGAACTCGATGTTCCGCGATCCCGGCAGTCTGCAGGGGAAGAAGCAGGACCTGGTTCTGTTCCTCGGCGGCTCCGCGCGCACCTACGACTCACTCTCGCTCGCCGAACGGTCTTGGCGGGTGCTTCCGTAACCCTTGGACGGACTCTTGAAGCAGTTTGAACCGATCCCGATCAGCGGCCCGACGCGCTACGCGCGAGGGCGACGGCGTCAGGGCACTTCGCTGGTCGAAGTGCTGGTGGTGATCGTGATCTTCCTGGTGGGCATCCTCGCCGTGGCGCAGGTGTTCCCCGGCGGCTTCCGCGTGCTGAACCAAAGCCGCGACACCGCTTTGGCGAACCAACTGGCGCAAGCCGAGCGCGATCGGTTGCTCGCTCAGGGCGATTCGATTCCCGGAGACGTGGTCGTGGCCCGCTACCAGGTCCGCGACGTGTCGGTCATCGAGGCCGACACGACGGTTCGGGTGCAGGATTACGGGATCCTCGCCGGCGCGATCGCCCGCAACGGCATGGCGATCGGGCCGAACAAGGTTTGGACGGCGGTTTCCGGACCCAACCTCGCCCGCCGCATCGTGGGCGAACGCGCGCCGCTCCGCGCGCCCCGACCCACCCCCGCCGGCTACGGCATCCCGGTGCAACTGCTCTTCGGCCCGCTCGATCCCGACGGCCGCGTCACCCTCGGCGTCGGCGAACTCAAACGCATCCTGGGTCGGCCCGACGACGTGCTCGCCACCGATCCCAACGCGCGGCTCCTGCTTTCGCGACCCCACTTCTTCGCCGATCGGACCAAGCTGTACATCCCGCGGCGCGGCTCGGCCCGCATGTACGAAGTACGGCTCGGGTTCGTGGGCGACGACGGGCGCAGCGTGGTCGGCGCGGCGTTCGAGGTCCCTGCGGGAACGGGCTACGAAGAGGTGCCCTACACGCGGTTCGGCCCCAGCGGCGCTGTGGAAGCCACGCCTCGAACGGTCCAAGTCGCCGTCGGCTTCACGCAACTGCCGTACGGCACGCCGTTCGGCCTCAACCCGTACGAGTTCGTCGTGAGCGACCCCCTTTCGGGTCGGTTGCTCCTCAATCCGTTTCTCTACGAAGAAGCGACCGCAGAGTCCGACGCGCCGCTGTTGACCTTGGGATACGACGTGCTGGACTGGAGCATCATACGCGACGACTT
>JACFNW010000230.1 GCA_019454665.1 Fimbriimonadaceae bacterium
CCCGGCTCGAACAAGAAACACGGTCTGGCGGGGACCCGACGCAGCCACCAACCGCCAACCTCGACCCGCCCAGACCGTGGCACCCCATGACCTCTCGTCTGCCGACACGCCTCGGCGCCGGATCAACCCTCCCCGCGATCCCCACCCGATCTTCGGGAGGGGACGCAGATCGGCCCAAAACAACTTCCGTCTTCCATCTCCCCCTATGAAGCGCATCGCACCGTTGCGGCGTATGGTTCGGTGTGAACCCAATGCGAACGGTCGCGGCCTGTTTGGCCCTCGCCCTGAGCCTCGTCGGTTGCCAGACCGCGCCGCCCCAGGCCGAGACACCGGCCAAGCCGACGCTCGTCGTTCCCGCCGAGACCTCCATCACGGCGATGACGCTCACGCGGCTCGAATCGGGCGTCAGCGGCGAGGGAGAACGCGTCGTTCTGGTCGTGGCCGAGGACGTGACCGTCGCGGGCGAGGTCGCGATCCCCAAGGGAACCCCGGTCACGGCGCGCGTGGTGCGCAGCCGCAAGGCCAATCTGCTCACCATGGTGGCCAACCAGCCCGCGCGGCTCGAGATCGAGCCCGAGAGCCTGTTGCTACCCGATGGCGGCTCGTGCCGGCTCAAGGCCAACATGGGAGAGGCCGCGCCTTTGGCGCTGACCCGGGAAATGGGGGGATCCAACGCTTCTCTGGGTGCGCTGCTCGACGATCCCGATTCGCGCAAGACGCTCGAGAGCCTGGCGGAAGCCATCGAATCGGGCGACGTGGCCGCCCTCGGCGACGAGCCCGCCGCCAAGGCGGCCTTGAGCGATGCCTTGGGCCGCTTGGGCGTCTCGGGTTCGGAGTCGCTGGTGGAGCCCAACCAGTTGCGCCGAGCGGACGACGCGCTCAAGACGCTTCGCGCGGGCAAACTGCTCGACTTGGCCACGGGCGACGCGTCGTCTGCGGTGAGCGCGGCGTTCGCACTGGTCGGGTTGGCAGGCGAGGTGGGTCGCGGCCTGGCCCGCAAGCTGGATGCCCCGAACATCCGCATCCCGGCCGGCACGAGGCTGACGTTCTACACGGTGGACTCGGTCACGGTCAAACCGCCAAGTAGGTGATCACGCGTCGTCATCGGACGGCCCATAGGCGTAGCCTAAGTGGACGGGGGTGCCACGAGTTTCCGGCCCCAGGGTGTTCCGTCGGACGAGGCGTTTTGTGGGCCGGAACTCGTGATGTGGCGGCGGTGGGAGTCGGTCACGACGGAGCGCGACCCTCCAGGCCGGCACCGCAGACCGTGGCAGCCCCCCTGGCACACGCTAACTGCACAGACCGTGGTACCGGCCTCTCAAAGGCGAACCGAGGCCCGTCAGTTCCGAGAAGGCGAGACCGGGCAGCCTCGGTCCGCTATACTATGGACCTCTAACTCAGCGTGTCGGCCCCATGCAGCAACTCTTGGAGCAGCTTGCCCCGTTTACGACCCACGTCTTGTTGGGCCAGTCGGCGATCATCGTCACGCTCGTCGTCGTGCTGGCCTCGATGGTGGGGCGGATCAAGCGCATCGAGGCGTCCCGGTCCACGCTGCTCCGGGGCGTCACGGGCGAGAACCTGGAGGAGATCGTGGACCGCCACCTGCGCGAACAGGTCCGGCTGGAAGGCAAGGTGGACCAGATTGACCAGCGCACCTCGGTGATCGAGAAGAAAATGGCGCGCACCAAGCGGCACATGGGCATCGTGCGCTACGACGCGTTCACCGACGTCGGCGGCCAGCAGTCGTTCGCCTTGGCCCTGCTCGACGACAACGGGGAAGGGGCCATCCTCAACGGGGTCGTGGGGCGCAGCGACGTCCGCATCTTCTGCAAGCCGCTTCAAAAGGGCGAATCCGACCGAACGCTCTCCGAAGAAGAGCAAAAGGCGTTGGCGCTCGCCGTGAGGGGGAGGTAACCGTGGCCGGATTGGACGATACCGTCCTGATCGAGCGGTGCCAGAAGGGCGACCGCACGGCGTTCGACGAGCTCATCCGCCGCCACTCCGAGCGCGCCTACAAGTACGCGTTCCGGCTCACAGGCAACGCCGAGGAAGCCTCCGACGTGGTGGGCGACGCGTTCGTCCGCGTGTTCAACGCGATGAAGAACTTCAAGGGGCAGAGCGCGTTCACCACCTGGCTTTACCGGATCATCACGAACTGCTTCCTCGACCTGCGCAAGAAGGATCGGTCGAAGCAGACCACCAGCCTCGACGCCATGCTCCAGACCCCAGACGGCGAGATGGCGCGGCAGATCGAAGACCCCAACCGCAACCCCTATCAAGAGGCCGAGCGCAGCTCGCGCGAGGACCGCGTGATGCACGCCGTGGACCAACTGGCCGAATACCAGAAGGCCATGATCATGATGTTCCACGTAGAGATGCTCTCTTACGAGGAGATCGCCGAGGCTTTGGACCTGCCGATCGGCACGGTCAAGAGCCGCCTGAACCGCGCGCGGCTGTCGCTTCGCGAAATCCTCACGCGAGACGAGGAACTTTTCCGTCTGGGTTGAGTCTCAAAATCCAGAACCCTCAGAGGAACCCGCAAATGAACGAGACCAAAGCCCGAGAGCACTTCTCGGCCTACTATCTGGGCGAGTTGGATGCCGGCATCAGGCAGGCGTTCGAGCGAACGCTCGAATCCAACAGCCAAGTCGCCGCCGAGTACCGCGCCTTCGAGCGGACGATGAAGGAAATCGCGAGCCTGCGCGACGTGCGCGTGGACGTGCCCGAGGACCTCGTGGACCGGATCACCGCCCGCATCGACAAGCAGGTCTGGGATCAACGTCGCACCGAAAAGCCCGGCTTGGCGACCTGGTGGCGCTCGCTCGCCCTCGGCGGCGTGGCGACGGTTGCCGTGCTCGGTGCCGTGATCTCGGTCCGCAACGCAGGCAACGTTGCCTCGAGCAGCTTCATTCCGATCGCTGGCGCCCCCACCGAACAGGTGTACCTGGCCGTGCAGGACGGCAGCTACGCGCTCGCCTATCAGACTTCGGATCATGCCACCGTGGTGGTCCGGTCGGGGATAGACGGGCCCGAAGTGGCCCGGTTCGAGCTGAACGGCCAACGCCTTCACAGCCCGTTGAAGAACGAATCCAAAGTGTCCGCGCTGCTCTCGATCGAGGTCGAAGGCAAGGAAGCCCTGCTGGTGGCCGTTCCCGGAACCGACCGCGTTTCAGATCCCAAAGGCGAAGGCTCGCTGGTGGATTTGGCCAAGGCCATCGCCGGTTTCTACCGCAAGCCGGTTCAGCTCGAAGCCGACAAGCCCGACGCGCGCGTCGCCTGGGAGTTTGTGGGCGGGGGCCCAGACGAGTCCAAACTGACCGCCCTCGACGGCAACCATGTCGCGGTCGCCAAACTCGCCTCCGGCGCCTACAAGCTGCAAGACCGGTAAGCTCTCAGTAGTCCACCGGACGCAGGTAGTACTCCCCGATCGCCGACGTGCTGAGCATGGCGACGGTCGGGGGGCGACGCTTCCAATGAGTCCCCGAGAGCCTCTTCCAAACGATCGCCACTTCGGCTGAGTCGAACCCGTGGCGCACCAGCATCTCGGGCGTTAGGCCCCGCGTGAGGTGGTGCAGGATGCGGTCGGCGCGTTCGTAGGTGATGCCGAAGTCACCCTCGTCGGTCTGGCCCTGCACCAAGTCGGCGGTGGCGGGTTTGCCCACGATCTCCTCGGGGACTCCCAGTTCGCGGGCAAGTTCCCAAACGTGCGACTTGAACAAATCGCCCAGAGGGTTGAGCGGCGGCGAATCGTCGGCGTGCCACGTGTAGTAGCCCAGCAGCCGCTCCGATTTGTTGCCCGTCCCGATGGGCAAGGCGCGCAACCGGGCCGACTGGTCGAACAGCACGATCATGCGGCAGCGGGCGCACACGTTGCCCAACCTGGTCCCATCCATGTCCGGTTGCCCTCCAACGTAGCCGTCCACCATGGGTGTGATGTCCACCGTTTCGGCGGGGACGCCCAGGTCGTCCACCACCAACTGGGCATGGTCCAGGCTGGCCTTGCTCGAGATCTTGTACGGCATTCGGAACACGAACACGTTGCGCGGGCCGAGCGCGCGGGCGGCCAGATAGGTCGAGACGGCCGAATCCACGCCTCCGCTCAGCCCGATCACGGCACGCTCGATTCCCCGCCGCCGCACCATCTCCTCGCGGATGAACCGCACGAGCCAATCGGCGACCAGCGGCGCGTTGATCGGCCCGAGCGGCGTATCGGCGAGCGAGGTAGGGCGGATGACGCGCAGAACGGAGCTCATGACGTGGGCACCAAGTGTACGCCAACGCAGGCGGCAGCCAGCCCATCCCCGTTCCCAACGAATCGCATCCACGACATGCCGACCTAACCCAGACCGACGAGCCGCTTCAGTTCGGCCACTTCCTGCACACCCAAGCGGCGGCAGGCGCCGACGGGCATCTTGCGCAGCGACAGCGGGCCGAAGCGCACGCGGCGCAACTCCCGAACGGGGTGGCCGACCATCTCGCACATCAGGCGGATCTGGCGCTTGCGCCCCTCGTGCAGCACGATGCACAGCTTGCTCGTGTTGCTCGATTCGTCCCGCGAGCGCACCGACACCTGGGCCGGACGCGTCTTGCGGCCCTCGATGAACACGCCGCTGCGGAGTTGCTCCACGGCCCGCTCGTCGATCACGCCCTTCACGCTGACCAGAT
>JACFNW010000231.1:0-3049 GCA_019454665.1 Fimbriimonadaceae bacterium
TCGGAGAGACTCCTGCTCGCTTCGCTACTTGTCGTAAGGTCACCGGCATCGTTGCAGGTCCTGCGAATTTATCGTTATATCACTATAGCGCGAAACGCACGGAAGTGCAAGTCCTTCCGTAAAAAAACTGAAAGGAAATATTCAGGCGGGTTTGGAGCCGCCCAGCAGGGCCTCCATTTTCTCCAGCAGGCGAGGCAGTTCGATGGGCTTCGTGTCGTAGTCGTCGCACCCCGCGTCGAGGGCCTTCTCTCGGTCGCCGGCCATGGCGTGGGCCGTCAGGGCGATCACGGGAATCTTCTGGAGGTTCGGATCGGCCTTGATCTGGCGGGTCGCTTCCCAGCCGTCAATGACGGGCAGGCTCATGTCCATGAGGATGATCGAGGGGCTTTCGGAGCGGGCCTTGTCCACGCCTTCCTGGCCGTCCACGGCGATGACGACCTCGTACCCCTTGCGCTCGAGCCGGCGCGACAGCATGTCGCGGTTCATCTCGTTGTCTTCGACCAACAGGACTTTCGCCATGGCTCCCTATTCTACAGCCAACTCCAAGCCCGAAGGCATGGTGGCGGGCGCGTCGCTTACGACGGTCGCCCGAGAATCTCGGTCTCGCGAGAGATAGAAGCAGCAGTCGGCCACCTGCGTGGTGTCCTCGATATGGCTGATCACGATGATCTGCTCGAACCGGCCCTTGAGCGCAGACAACTGGTCCATGACGCTCTGCCGCCGCTCGGAGTCCAGGCTGCCGTACACCTCGTCCAAGATGAGCAACGACATCGGCATGCCGTGCCGCTCCTGAATCAGTTCGCTCAGCGCCAGCCGCAGGGCCAGGGCGACGATGTCTTCCTCGCCTCCGGAGATCACGCTTTTGGCCGTCGAGTCGTCTTCGACGACCGTCGCCTCGAAGTCCTCGTCCAAACGGATCGTGGTGTAGCGGGCGTTGGTGAGGTCGTTGATCAGGTTCGACGCGCGCAGTTCGAGGTCGGGTCGGATGCGCTCGTTGAGCAACGCCCGCAACGCATCCAACTCCTGGCCGACGTGCTTGTAGAGCTTCGACTCGGTCTGCACCTCGGCGATCTTCGCTTGGCGCGCCTCGACTTCGGCGATTTGCTTGCGAATGCGGTCCTGCCGCTCTTCGGCTGCCTTCGCCCCTTGCTCGGCAAGCTTGGCCTCGGCCTGGGCGATCTGGAGGCCGGCTTGGGCAGTGGTCTGGCCGTTGCGGAGGGTGTCGGCAGCCTCGCGGTTCGCGATCCCCAGCGCAGCCATCTGCCGGTCGAGTTCGGCGGCCTGCTCCTTAAGCGTGGCGAACGCCTTCTGCGCTGCATCCAGCTTGCCCTTCGCCTCCGCGAGACGGGCTGAGGAGTCTTTGACTTGCAAGTACCGGTCGCGAATGGGCTTGAGGACCACGAGTTCTGCCTCGGCCTTGGCGAGTTGGCCCGCGTCGTAGTCGACCTTCGATTCGGCGGCGTTGGCGCGGGCCTTGTCCCGGACGTCTTGCAGGGAAGCGACCCGGGTGCCGGCCTCGACGACTAGGGCATTCTGCTTCTGAGCCTGCTCGTTCAGGGTCTGGCTGCGCGTGTAGTGCTCCTCGGCGGCCTTGAGTTCGAGCGTGGCCGCTTTGACGGCCTCGGGCTCTTGCTGAGCCGCTTCGCTTGAGGCCTTCGCCGCCCGCGCGGTCTCCGAGCTTTGGCGAGCCTCCTCGCGCAGAGCCTCCAGAGCCGTCTTTAAGTCGGTGCCGATGGCCTGGCCGCATTGGGGGCACTTGCCCTGCCTGACCAGTTCTTCCGCTTCGGCGAGCCGCTTGGCCGCGCCCTTCGATTCGGCCTCGGCCTTGGCTGCGGCGGCGCGGGTCTCGGCCTTGGCATGTTCCCAATCGGCGATGGCGCGCTCCCGCTGATTGCGGGCGGCGGCTAGCCGCGACGTGGCTTCGCCGACGGCTTTGGCCGTCCCCGCGACATCGCCTTTGGGCAACCCTTCGAGCGCTGCCTTGGCCTGGGCCAGCTTGGTCTCGGCTTCCCGCACTTCGGCCAGAGCGCGTTGAAAGGCCGTGTGCTTTTGGGCGTCGAGCTTGAGCTTTTGCACGAGTGCGTTCGTGGTCTCGAACCGGTCGGCATCGGGTTTGAGTCGGACTGCTTCCGCCACTTCCGCCTCCCGCTGGGTGACGGCCTCGGCCTCCCGCTTGACCTCGCTGTCGCGCACACGGCCCTGCGCGGCGAGTTCCTGCCTCTGGGCTTCGAGCTTGATCCACGCCTCGGCGCGTCTCGCTGGCTCGGCGGCGGCCTCAAGTTCTTTGGTCCGCTTGCCCACGGTCGCCAGCGCTTCCTTGAGTGCGGTCTGGCGCGTGGCGAGGTCCTTCTTCGCCTCTGCGGCGTCTTGCTTCAGGGTGTCCAGGTTGCCGAGGCCTTCCTGGAGACCCACCAACTCGGCGTCCCGCTGCTTCCTCCGCTCGACCGCTGCGCCCGCAGCGACACGCAGTCGCTCGTAGCCGAGCATCCTGCCCACCTCTTCCTGCCGCTTGCGGTTGGTCGAAAAGGTCAGGAACGACAAGCCCTTCTGCAGGGCGCAAAAGCTGTTCGTGAACTGCTCGTCGTTGAGGCGAAGCAACCGCTCGATCTTCTCTTGCGTGGCTTTGATGCCCGTGGCGATGGTCTGCTTCTTGTCGCCTTCGACTTGGGCCAGATAGGCGTCCCCTTCGCTCCGCATGGCTTCCCAGCGGCGGCCCGCCAGTTCGAAGACTAGAGTCACCCGCGCCTGACTGCGACCCGCCCAAAAGAACCGCACCTCGCCCGCTCGCCCGCGCCAAACGCCGAAGAGGGCGTATCGGATGGCTTCCACGATCGTGGACTTGCCCGTACCGTTCGCGCCCACGATGGCGGTCATGCCGTCGCGGAACTCCAGCAGCGTTTCCCGGTGCTGGCGGAAGTTCTCCAGCTTAAGCGAGATCAGTTTCATCGTTGCGTTGCGCCTCCTCCAGCAGCTTGCGGCCCGTGGCCCGAACCCGTGCCCCATCCAATCCCGGCGGCGCGACCCGGTCGTCGAGGAACCGGTCCCACTC
>JACFNW010000231.1:3149-4659 GCA_019454665.1 Fimbriimonadaceae bacterium
CCCGCCCCCTTGATCCACTTGAGGTCCACCAGCCGCCGCGTCTCGACCGGGACGAACTCCAACGCGCCAACTTCGGTGTCGAACCAGACCCACCCTTTGGCGCGGGCCTCGTCGAAAATGTTGCTCGTGGTGAACTCGGTGGCCCCGGCGTAGCAGCAGTTCGGGGCGTACGCCTGGTGGTCGTGGAAGTCGCCGAGCGCCACGTAGGTCCAGCGGTTCGCGTTGGCCTCGTGGACGTCGAAGTCGCTGTTCGGGCGATCCGGGTGCCTTTGGCTCTGGAGGGCCTGGGTCGCCACCCCGTGGAGGGCCAAGACCGAGTGCTTCCGGCCCCCGCTGGGCGTCCACGAGTACTTCTGTCCGTCCTCCGTGCGGGCGTCCACCGCCGGGCTCGCCACGCCCATGACCTCGCAATCTAAGTCGGAGAACTCGACGACCTCGGGCTTGGTGCCGGCCACGATCGTCACTCCCTCGATGGCCAGAAACAGGTTGAGGATGTTGCCCGCGTCGCTGGTGCGCGGCGTGTCGTGGTTGCCCCCGAGGATGACGAACGGCTTGAATCCCCGCCTGGCTTGGACTTTTGAAAGCTGGCGGAACGCCGCGATGACCGTGAGGTTGCTGGGCCGAACCTGATGAAACAAGTCGCCCGCGTGGACGATCAGGTCGGGGTCGCGTTCGGCGATCTGGTCCAGCGCCGCCCGGAACGACTGCATCACGTCGAACTCGCGCTGGTTGATCCCCCGGTCGGTGGTTCTCCCGTAGGCGCGGTAACCAAGGTGCGTGTCGCTCAGGTGCGCGATGGTCATAGGCTGAACCCATGTTAGCGTATACGCGTGTCTACTTGTCAAGGGCTGCCCGCGACTTATGACAAAATGAATCGGCAGGACTCCAACGCACCATGAAAATCGGCATCTTCACGGCACTTTTCGGCGACAAGAACCTCGAAGAAACCCTGGACATCGTTCAGGCTCACGGCATCGAAGCCGTCGAGTTCGGCGTCGGGGCGTATCCCGGCGCAGCCCATCTGGACGTTGACGGGCTCATCGAGAGCAAGGACAAGCGCGAGAAGCTGCTCAAGCGGATCGAGAAGCGCGGGCTGGTGATCAGTGCGCTCAGTTGCCACGGCAACCCCATCCACCCCGTGGCCTCGATCGCCGAGGACCACCACAACGCGTTTGTGAAGGCGGTCAAACTGGCTTCGCTGCTCGGTGTGAAGAACGTCAACGGCTTCAGCGGGTGCCCTGGAGACCATGCGCGTGCGAAGAACCCCAACTGGGTCACGTGCGCCTGGCCCGACGAGTTCCGCGATGTGCTCGAATGGCAGTGGAAGCAGCGGGTCTTCCCCTATTGGCGCAAGCAGGCCGCCTACCTCAAGGAGCACAACGTGCGGTTCTGCATCGAAATGCACCCCGGCTTCGTGTGCTACAGCAACGACACGCTTCTCAAGCTCCGCAACGGGTTGGGGAAGAACGGCGACGCCATCGGCGCGAACTTCGACCCCTCGCACCTGTGG
>JACFNW010000232.1 GCA_019454665.1 Fimbriimonadaceae bacterium
GCGAGCACGCGCTGGGTCTGGTTGTACTGACCGACCACCGCTTCTCCGAGGAACTTCGTCATCAGGAAGACGGGCATTTGAACGGTCAGCACGTTGATTCCATCCGCGGGCAGGCTGAACTTCGGGAACTTGTTGTACCGCCGTGCCATGCGTCCGATCAGTTCGCGTTTCGCCTGCTTGAACATCGCCCCGTGCTCCTTCCAGGTGAAGGCCGCGAACGCCAGCGTGCCGATCACCTGGCCCGCGATGAGACCGATGACCAGACCGCCTTGCTTCGGCCATGCGGCTCCGACGGCGACTGTGATGGCGGCAGTGGCGACGGCGCGGATCACGCGGTTGCGCGCCATGCGGGAGTACTCCGATCGGCGGTTCAGCCAGTAGTTCAGGCCGTTGTAGCTTGTCAGCATGAACACATGAAAAGGTAACCATGGAAGCCACACGGCGAGCCCAGAGGCACCTTGTACTTGTGCGAGAAACGATTGCGCGGGAAACGACATCGCGAGCAGAATCACGCTGATGACCGCCGACAAACCGAGGGTCAGTTTCGTGATCGCGACCGCTTCGAGGTCCTCTTCAGGCAGCAGAATGGCGATCTCGTAGCGGCAGGTCGCCAGCACGGAAAGCACGGCCGAGACGCCGAAGAAGAGGGCGAACACGCCGAACTCCTCGGGATCGAACAACCGGGAAAGCACCGGCGCCAGGAGCACCGGGATGGCTTGCGACAAAACGGTGCCACTCATGAGAGTGGCGACATTGCGCAGGAAGCTCTTGGGCTTAGGGGCGGCTGGCTGCTGCAGAGAACGTCCTCAGGGCTTCAAGGAGGCTCTCGCGGTGCTCGTCCGTGATCTCGTCTCCGACGGTGTAGGGCTTCAGTGCATCTTCAATGCCGTCGAATGCCGGAGCTGTCCAAGTTCCGAGCGGCAAGTTGGTCGAATCCAACTGAACGAGGGTGAGGCGGAAGCCCGGTCCCAAGTTCGCCATGTAGCGAAGGCCGTGGTCGGCGAGGTCGGGGACCGACGTGTAGACGCCGGTGACGTGGGACGATCCATCGGTGGCGACCTGTTCGGTCACCCAGTAGAGTCGGCGAAACTTCATTGTTCCTCGGTGTTCGAGCGGCGGTATGCCATCCAGGGTCCCCATAGGTTACCGCACATTAGCGCCTCGGATGCGCCGATTCGTACCTTCGCCGCACCTCGTTCAGGTCCATTTCGGTGTAGACCTGCGTTGTGGCGATAGATTCGTGCCCTAGAAGCTCCTGAACGGCGCGCAGGTCGGCGCCCCCTTTGAGCAGGTGGACGGCGTAGGAATGCCGCAACACGTGCGGCCCGATCGCCTTGGGCAGACCTGCGCGGCGCGAGAAACCGGCCAACTTGGCGTGGGCGGTCTGTCTGGCCATCGGCTTGCCCCGGTCGGCGACGATCAACGTGGCGAGGGGCTTACGGACCAGTTTTGGCCGCGAATCTGATAAGTATCGCCTGATCCACTCTTGCGTTGCAGCGGGGAGCGGCACCATGCGGGTCTTGTCGCGCTTGCCCGTGACGCGTACGGATTCTTCCGAAAGAAAGACGTCGGATTGCGCGAGGCCGACGGCCTCCGAGATGCGGAGGCCCGCGCCGTAGATCAGTTCCATCAGGGCGCGGTCGCGGAGTCCCGAGGCGGTGTTCGTGTCCGGCACGTCGAGCACGCGCTCGAGTTGTTCGAGGGTGAGCGCTTTGGGCAGACGCTTCTCGCGTCGGCCCAAGGAAGCCGTTGGAAGATCCCCATCGGGACCTTTTCCTGCACGCTTCAGGAACTTCAGCAGCCCGCGCAAGGCGCTCATCTTCCTTCTGGAACTGGCCGTGGCGAGTGTGCCCAGGTGGGTCTGGTAGCGATCGAGGTCGGCTGGTGACAAGAGCGACCAGTCGTTGCGGCCGTTGGCGACAAAGAAGGTCATGGCTTGTCGCAAGTCGCCCTCGTAGGCGGAGAGCGTGTGGTCGCTGGCGCCCTTGTCCATGCGGAGGAAGTCCAGGTAGGCGTCCAGGTGCTCTTCCATCTCAGGGCTCTTTGCGTTTCCAGACCCAAACTAGGGGCCGCACATACTGCATATCGTGGATCAACGCCCCCGGCGAGCCGAACACCTTCTCCAATGTGTACGATTCGTTCAAGACATCGGTGAACGCCTTGCACCGATCCACCTGAACTTGAATCTCGGGGCGCAATCCAGGCACGCCGCGCAGCCGCAGGGGGTCCTGATACTCGAAGCTCGAGAACACGATGCGCTCGGGGCGAATCTCGGTGACCAGTCGGGCGTCCCAGTCGAAGCGCTCGGCAGGATTTGCGGGCAGCGACTGGACCACCCGAGGCTCCTTCGCCTCGCCTTGAAGGCGCAAACGCTCCTCAAAAGGCACCGATCGGGGTAATCCCACGTCTTTGTAGAGCGCCGGCGTGTAGAACCAGGCGTCCGACACGATGCCGACCGAATCGGTTGTCCCAGCCGTCACTTGCTTCAGGTGCGCTGCCACCTCGTCGCGCGGGTCCTGCCGCGTCATGTCGAGGGTGTACATCAACGCCGACCGCAATCCGGTCCCGTCCAAGCCCATGAGGCCCGCGATGGCCAGGACGACCAAGCCCCGCTTCCAGTCCGTCCTCTCGTGCATCTGCGCGACCAGCCACCCAAAGCCCACCGCCAAGCCCAGATAGAGGGGAAACGTGTAGCGGAGGAACTTGACCTCGGCGCGCCCGATGAGCATGTAGTACAGCAGGAAGAACGCGAACAGGGCGATGGCCCATGGCTGGCGCTTCCACACGGCCCACACCAGCCCGCCCAGCCCCAGCAGCGTCATCACCATGCCGAACCCCTCGAACAGGTTCAGCAGGTGGAACACGAACCCCGACCCCGTGGCCGCAAACACCATGCCGTGACCGTCACTCGTATGTTGCATTTCGTACACGAAGTCCTGCATGAACTTGGATGTATTGATCAGAATGCCGGGGGTCGAAACGACGAAAACCAGTACAGATCCAACCGTACCGAGAACGAGGCATTTCGTCCAATATTTTGGCTTGGACATGAACAATACGACCCAAAGGGTCACCAGGGCCAGGATGCCCGTGTACTTGGTGCCCGCGCTCAAGCCCGCCAGCACCCCCGAGAGGACGGTCAGCCGCATCGGCGACCACGGCTCGACCTCGTCCTCGCGCCCCGGAAGGAGCCGCAAGGCGAAGAACGCGCTCCCAACCAGGAAGCAAGCCGCCAAGACGTCAACCGTCTGGAACCTCGAATGGACGACATGCCCCGGCGCGACCGCAACGGCTAAAGCCGCAAAAATGGCCCCGAACGGGTTCATGATCCGCCTGGAAATCAACCAGACCCAAAGCACCGTGACCGCACCTGCCACCGCGCTGATCACCCGTCCCGCCAAGTGGTACGAGCCGATCAGCTTCCACATCCCATCCGGGTCGTTGGGGTCCGGCTTGGACACATAAGCATGGGTGATGTCGGTGGCGACCCTCAGCAGGGACAGGTAGAGCGTCCCATAGTTGTAGAAGCCGGGATCGAAGTCGCCTCCAGCGGGGTTCACCTGCTGCGAGTAGATCCAGATGATCGGCTCGTCGGGGTGGTAGCTCTGGTTGTGCAAGGCGTTCGGCAGACCCCAATCAATGCCGATCAGGCGGAGCCCAAGCGCGAACACAAACACGACGAGCGCGATCCATCGTCGGTCCAAGGAGAGCAGCGAGCGGCGCGTCGGAGCGTCGGACATCGCCGAGATGTTACTTGGTCGGAGCGAGCGAGGATCGTCCTTTGAGCTTGACCTCCACTGCCGGCTCGGTGGCATCCGACGTGTGGACGGCGACGTGTCCGGTGCTCGTCGCGTTCGCCCGCAACGTCGCGCGGGTCGCCAGGTCAAGGTCGGCTTCGATGACCGCCTCCAGATGAAGCGGCAGTTTGGTCAGGCCCGTGGCCTTGACGCCTCCCTCGACCCACTGGTTGACCCACTCGGCCGCATCGGTGTCGAGCTTCATCGTGGCGCGGATACGGTGAACTTTGTTGGCGTTGGATTCAACGATACCGACGTACTCATAGACATAGTCGAGACGTTGCACCGCACTCCTCCCGCTGGCCAATCGCTGGGGTTGGTAGCCGACGGTCCGTCTCCACGTCTCGCCGGGCACGACCGATTCGAACGGCAACTTCGGCAGGAGGTCCAACGCGTTGTCGAGCGAACCCGCAAAGGCCGCCAAGCGATAGAGCTCGCCGATGAACGAAGCCACCTGCGGCTGCGCCCCGACCCCCGAAGCGCCGATCCAACCCGCCTTCTTGCCCGCACCGAGGTCCTTCGATTGCAGAATCTCGTTGCTGGAAGACAGCCGCAGCTCGAAGTCCAGGTCCATCTTCTCGACCCGGCGTTCGGGTTCGTCCGCGCCAAAGCGCTCTTCCACCACGATCATGTGCGGCCGCTGATAGCGGACTTGGGCGACCCCATCGGGCAGGAGAGAGGTCACGCGCCAGGTGAACCCGTACTCGAACGAGTGGCTCGCAGGCATCCACGTCCGCACGCCCATGCCGCGCGTCTCGGTCTGCAATCGGGAATGCACCGTGTAGTTGCGCGACTCGTTCGCCGCGAACACGCGCGAGAGGTCGGTCGCC
>JACFNW010000233.1 GCA_019454665.1 Fimbriimonadaceae bacterium
GGGCAGTTTCAAAATCACGTTAGACCCTTCGCGAGACACGGCGACCGCCGTGCGGCTTCCGAGCAATCGCGCCCGCTTCGGCGTGTTGCCCAGGCCCGGGACGACCAGCCTTCCGTCCTTCGGCCAATCGAACACGTTGAAGTAGAGGTTCGTGCCCGTGCCGACCTTCTTTTGGGTGCAACGGCCCCACGGGAGCGCGTCGAACGGCGAGGCTTCGGTGGCGTAGATGGACTCCGAGTTGGTTTTCATCCACCGGCCGATCTCCTTGAGGCGATCCACGCATTGCGGCGGGAACGTGCCGTCGGCGCGCGGCCCCACGTTGAGCAGGTAGTTGCCGCCCTTGCTCACGATGTCCACCAAGTTGCGGATCAGGGTGGTCGAACTCTTCCACTCGGTTTCGTAAGCGTTGAAGCCCCAATGGTTGCCGATGGTCATGCACGTCTCCCAGTCTTGCCCGGGGATCCCTGTGGCCGGGATGTGTTGTTCGGGCGTGCCGAAGTCGCCGACGGCCTGTTGGGTTCCGGTGCCGGCACCCACCACGTCTTCCATCCCTTGACGCACCTGGCTCACCCGGTTGTTGACGATGGTGTTGGGCGAAAGTTCGCGGCAGTGGGCGAGCAGCGCCGTGCCGTACTTGGGGAGCCACGTGGATTCCCACTCGCCATCGAACCACATCACGTCGATCGGGCCGTAGTTGGTGAGCAGCTCGCTGACCTGAGCGTGGAGGTACCGGTTGTAGCGGTCGAAGTCGGCTCCAGCCGAGGGTCTGTTCTCCCATCCGCGCCGGGGGAGGTAGTCGGGGTGGTGCCAGTCCATGATCGAGTGGTACCAACACGGGACGATGCCCTTCTTCCGGGCGGCGTCGGCGATCTGGCGCATGATGTCCTTCTTGTAGGGCGTCGCCATGATGTCGTAATCGCTGACCTTGCTGTCGAACAGGGCGAATCCGTCGTGGTGCTTGGTCGTGATGACGACGTACCTCATGCCCGCTTCGTTGGCCAGGTCCATCCACTCGTCGGCGTCGAACGCCGTGGGGTTGAACTGGTCTTTGAACTTCTCGTAGGTGGGGACGGGGATGCGCGCGGAGTCCATGATCCACTCGCCGTAGCCGGTGCTCTCGCCCCACTTGCCGGCGGGCACGGCGTAAAGCCCCCAGTGGATGAACAGGCCGAACCGGGCCTCCTTCCACCACGTCATGTCGGGTTTCTTGAAGGCGGTGGCGTCGTCGTTGGCGATCATGGCAAGAGCGAGTCCCAGAGCAAGCATCGGTGCTGACCAGGTTCGCCAGCGTGCGGTCCGGCTCCTGCAAGGCGGTCCGAGCCACCCCACGAACCGAAACGTGATGTTGGGTGGCACGCAGAACAACGCCTCACCAACCACAGCGGCAGCGGCCGGCTCCGGGCGACAGCGACAACTGGAACAACATTGGCGGAGGCGACGGCGAGTGGACGACCATCGCGACTACTGGAACCCTCCAACCATTCGGGATGTAGGGAGCCAACGCGGGCCAACTTCGGGCGAACGGGGGCACCTTAGGCTGGCGAAGGCCCATAATGGCCCCATGACGCGTTGCGCCTTGATCATGGCGGGCGGCTCGGGTGAGCGGTTTTGGCCGCTCAGCCGCCGCCTCCGCCCCAAGCAGTTCCTGCCTTTCGGAGCGGAAGGGAGGTCCATGCTCGGCGATGCCGTGGACCGAGTCGCGCCGTTGTTGGGAATGGAGCACGTCTTGGTGGCCACCATCCCCCCGCTTGCCGATTCGGTGAGGGAACTGCTGCCGGAACTGGCCTCGGGCCAGGTGTTTGCCGAACCCCACAAGCGAAACACGGCTGGCGCGTTGGTCTGGGCTGCGGCGAATCTGGAAGCCCGGCACGGCTCGCGCAGCGAGATTTCGATGGCCGTGCTCACTTCGGACCACCACATCGGCCCGCCCGAAGCGTTTCGCCGGGCCGTCGAGGCGGCCCTCGACCTCTGCGAGAACGAGAAGGCGATCACGATCATCGGGGTTCAACCCGATCGGCCCGACACAGGTTTCGGATATGTCGAGGCCAAGGAGGGTGAAGTTTACGAATACCGGGGCCAGCGCGTGCGCAAGGTGGCTGGTTTCCGCGAAAAGCCCTCGGTCGAGTTGGCCGAGGATTACCTTGCGCGAGGCGACTTTTTCTGGAACTCGGGCATGTTCTTCTGGACCCTGGAGGTGTTCGCCGAGGAACTGCAAGTCGCCTCGCCCATGCACCTGATGGTCTGGGAACGCTTGGTGCCGCTCCTCAAGGCGGGCGACCACGAGGCGGCGGCGCGCGTGTTCGCCGAGTTGCCGGACATTTCGATTGACTACGCCCTGATGGAGCACACGACGCACGTCCTGATGGTGGAATCGGCCTTCGAGTGGGACGATCTGGGCACGTGGGATTCGCTGCGGCGGCACCTGCCGCAGGATGCGCGTTCGAACGCCGTGCACGGAAGCGCCACGCTGGTCAATGCCTCGGATTGCGTGGTCTACAACGAGTCGGGATCGGCGCGCGTCTGCGTCTCTTCCGTCTCGAATCTGGTCATCGTGGCCACCGATTCGGCCATCCTCGTGTGCGATCGCCGCGACCCGCAATCGGTGAGGGCTCTGGTGGCCACTTTGGGCAAGCAGGGCATCCACGATCTACTCTGACGACCTTCGCAGACGTGATAATTGGGCTATGCTAGGCCAACTCCTGAATGAGCCCATTTCGAGGCCTTGAGCGTTGGTTCGAAGACCGCTGGCAAGGTGCCGTGTTCTTTGTCGCACGAACAACGCTTCGCCTTGTTACCGGCAAGCGTCGCCTGGCGTTCCGGAAGGACCTTCGTTCGCTCGTTCCGCTCGATTACGCGAGTCATCCCGTCAAGATGGACATTGGCTCGCCTCAGGAATGGGTCCGGACTCGCGAGTGCGAAAAGGAACCCGAGACGGTCGCATGGCTGGAGGCGGAGCTGCGCTCGGGAGACACGTTCTACGATGTCGGCGCGAACACGGGGGCCTACAGTTTGGTGGCGGCGGCCCTTTTGGGCGAAGAGGGTCGCGTCTTCAGTTTCGAGCCCGGCGCGGCGACTTACGCTTGCCTGGTGCGCAACGTCCAGTGCAACGGCATGTCTCAGGTCGTGCCCATGCCCGTGGCGCTTTGCGACCGGACCGGGCTCGTCACCATGCATGCGCGCTCGGAGGCTGAGGGCTTCGTTTCCTCCTTTGAAGCAGACGACGCCTGTCAGGCGGTTCAGCCGTCGCTGTGCTACCGCCTCGACGACCTGATCGCCCAACTGGGTCTGCCTGCACCATCCCTGCTGAAAATGGACACCGACCAGACCGAGGACCTGATCCTCGCAGGTGCTCCCCAGACGTTGGCCAACCCTATGCTGCGAAGCATCTTGGTCGAAGTGGATACCGGCTCCGAGCGGTGCGCCGGCATCCATGCGGTTTTGTGCGACGCGGGATTCGAGCTGGCCTCGAACCATCCGCACGGGACCAAGGGTGTGGCAAACCGCATCTATCGCCGCTCGTCCCGCGACGAATCGCGCACGACTGAGGTATCCTAGCGTCTTGCGCCCGGAACGCCCTGCATGGGCGAGGCGGCGAAGCGATTTCTATGGCGACCTATCGAGGACGAAAAACCGACATCTGCCGGATCGTCGGCTTCAACATTTGGGGCAACGGCAAGTGCCCGAGCAACAAGCGCCCCTACGGGTTGGGTCAGCACGGTCCTGCCCAACGCGAGCGAAAGAGCCGATCCGAGTATGGCGAGCAACTGTTGGCCAAACAGGTCATCCGCCGCTACTACAACATGATGGAGAAGCAGTTCCAGGCCACGTTCGAGCAGGCCCAGCGCATGCACGGCAACTCGAGCCTGAACTTCCTCCGATTGCTGGAGTTGCGCCTGCAGACCGCCGTTTGGCGGCTAGGCTATGCGCGCACGGTGTTCCAAGCCCGCCAGTTGGTCAGCCACGGCCACATCCTGGTCAACGGCAAGGTGGTCAACATCCCCGGCTATCGGCTCCGCGTCGGCGACGTGGTTTCGATCCGCGACCGCGACGTCAGCCGCCAGATCGCTCGCGCCAACCACTACGAAGGCGCGGCCGTCCCTGCTTACATGGAGGCCGACGTGCCCAACATGTGCGGCAAGGTCATCGCCATGCCCGAGCGCGAGGACTTCCCTCGTTTCTTCCAAGAACAGCAGGTCATCGAGTTCTACGCCCGCTGATTCACCAATTGGTGGAACGCATCGCTGCCGGGCGTCTCGAAGCGGACGAGGCGGGTAAGCGTCCCCTTCGACACCGCGCTGGCATCTGCGGGCAAGCGAAAGGCAGGAAGGCGCGGGCTCAGGGTGGCGAAACTTCCCTCCGTCACGCTGAGATGGTATGGAGCATTGTCAAGTCCCAGCGGGCTCGTCCTGCCAAGGCGGGCGTCGCTTGAGGACGGCGGCGAGTCGGTCCAGGAGTGCTCGGGGGTGCCACGGTCTGCGCGGCTCGTCTTGGCTTCGCCCGACCAGAGCCTTTCTTGCCGCCAGACCGTGCGAGCCGTGGGTTGACCATCGCCGAGGCCAGGGTCGCTCCGAAGGTCACGGTCTGCCGGGCAGGGGCGTTCTCGGCGTGCGGATGG
>JACFNW010000234.1 GCA_019454665.1 Fimbriimonadaceae bacterium
TGTCTCCGGCTAGCGCAGCGAGCAACCACGCTACAAACAAGAAACGGGCCCGGTCGCACTCGACCGGGCCCGTCCTAATTGACGCGACCTCTAGGCTCCAGACTGACCGAAGTTTTTGCGAATGATCAGGAAGTCGTTCGCATTGACCGTGTTGTCCTTGTTGAGGTCGGCGTTGGCGTTCCAGTTGCCGCTGCCGGGGGAAGAGCCGAACGCGGCGCGCAGGGCCAAGAAGTCCGGGATGCCCACGGAGTTGTCCCCGTTGACGTCGCCGTTCTTCAGCGTGAAGTTCTGACCCGTTGCACCGCCCGACGTGATGTTCACGTTGGTGCGCTTCGAGGTCAGCCACGTTTGGCCGCGACACGTGATGTCGTAGGTGCCCGTCAACGTGGACGTGAACGAGTACACGCCGTTGGCCGCAGGGACCGGATTGTAGGTCGCGACGACCGTGCTCGTGCCCGGGTTGAGCAACTGCACCGTCAGGACTTGGTCGGTCAGCGCGCCGGTCAGGTCTTCCAAGGTCACCGTTCCACTGACCACGGGGCTGGACTGCACCTCGATGCTGAGGTTGTACATCTGGACGTCGTTCGTTCCCGAGCCGAAGACCCGGATGAAGAACGGACCCGAGCCGTTCAACTGGAAGTTCGTCAGCGTTTCGCCCTGGCCCGCCCCGTTGGTGTTGACCGTGGTGAGCACCGTGGTCCCGTTCGTGTCGCGCACCTCGAACCCGAGGTTCTGGCGATTGAGCGTGTTGTACGAGGCCGTGGTGCCGTTGCAGCCGCTCGACTGGTTGCCGATCGTGTAGGTCGCCCCGGTGGGATTCAACGTGACGTTGATCTTGGCGCTGGCAGGTACCTGGAACTTGTAAAAGTCCACATCGGACGTCTTGTCCAGGCTGACCTGGTTCGTCGGGTGGACCCCGACGCCGAGCGAGCCGAGATCGGTCGCCGTGCCCGAGGTGTCGTTGTTCTCGAACCGGTCGCCGTAAAACCAGTTGCCGGCCAAAATGTCGTCCAACTGCACCAGGTCGAAGTTGGTGTTCAGGAACGGCTCCATGAGCTTGGTCCCGTCGCAGGGAACCGAGTGGCCAAAGCCCAGTCCGTGGCCGTGCTCGTGGCCGAGCGTGTTCCGGAGGAAGCGGTAGTCGTTCGTGGACGACTGCCAGTTCTCGTCGGTGTCAATGACCATGTCGCCGCTTTGAGGATAGTAGTTGTAGGCCAGGACGCCCGATTGGCCGTCCAGCGACTTGCCCGCGATGCGGCAGTCCCCGCGCACGCCGGTCGAGCCTGCAGAGCCGCCCGCATTGAGTTCCACGCCGTCGTCGTTGTTCTCTTGGGTGTACACCAGGCCGGCCACCTGTCCCCAACGCTCGATGGCGGCCGTCAGTTTGGTCTTCCAGAGCGATCCGCCGAACTTGGCGTTCATCTGGGCGTTGAGGTTGCTGGGTCCACCCCCGAAGCCCGCATTGGGGATGTTGGTCCCGTCTGGAACGTAGGAGTACGTCAGCCGAACAGGATCGCCGTTGCTGCCCGTGCTGGTCTGCTGGGCGGTCCGACTCCAGCGGGTGCCGGCGTTGTACCAAGGCTCCTGATTGCCCGCCAGCGAGTTGGAGAACTGCCACATCACGCGGCCGATGTACTTGGGATCGGTGCCCGCCGCAAAGAGCACCGAGACCTTCACACCGTCTGCGGTCGTCCCGATGACGCACATCGGACGATCGTCCGCCGGGTCGCCGAGTTGGGTCAAAGTCGAGGCCGGGGCACCCGAGACCGAGGCATCCACCCCGGTCAAGGCGCAATCCGCCTTCGGCATGGTTGAATCCGAAACGAGCCAAGCCGCCGTACCGGCGACCGACACCGCTGAAACGACCCCAAGGGCCAGCAAAAGTTTGGTTTTCACGATCCTGAGCATTCCTCCAAGAATGTCGTCCCGAAACAAACGGATACGACCATGGTCTTGGGACGACGTTGGAGGCGAGATCGTTCGTTTCGGGGAAGTTGAGGTTCCCATTTTAGCGTAAAACGCGCCATGCGTCCAACAGAGTTGCGGCAAACCGGTCGCGATCCCAGGTCTGGGTCGCCCCCCGGTGGGGTCTTGGGAACACCGTCGCGGGGTCCACGAGGGGCTCGCCGCAAGGAATGCTCGCCTGCACCAGCACCGACCCATCGGCCAACGAAAGTGCGCAACCGCAAACCTTCGCCCCGGTTCGCGAATCCACGATGTCGTTTGGAGAAACATGGGCGAAGCAATCACCCGTCCGTTCGCCGCCGCGCACGAAAGGCGTCTCCTCGGCGAGCGCCGCATCCAACCCGCATTCGCGCAACGCCGCGACGAGAGGTGCCGTCAGGGCGCGGTAGGTCCGCTTCACCGCCCGGTCGCGGATTCCCGCAGGCACGTCGGGCAGCAGCGCATCGAGCCGCGCCGCGAGACCCAACGTGACATCGTGACCGTGCAACACGGCCTTTCCTCCCGTCGGACGGCGTACGGTCGGCACCGAACACCCGGCGAGGATCTCGCGCTCGTCGCGTTGGAACATGCCCAGACTGACCCACGGGCCGCTCCACCCGTAGACGCGGCCAGCGGCTTCATGCTCGGCGAGCGATTCGATCAGGGCGCGGTCGCGGGCCATGTTGGTCGGCCCATCGTGGCAGCCGTCCGAGACCAATGCGAGCGTCAATGATCGAGCCTCTGCCGAATCGAGTCGTCCAACTCGCGCTCCGCCCGCTTCAGCGCGCCGATCTCGCTCAAAGTCAGGTCAATGGCCGAGGCCGAGGATTGACGCGCAGCGGTCATGGGACGAACCTGCGGAGCCGGCGCCTGCTCCATCTCGTCGGCCAAGGTTCTCAGCTTGGTGCCGATTTGGTGCAAGGGCCGCAGCAACGCCGGCTGGTACCCGTACACGTCTTCGTCCGTAGAAGCGTGCTTGACGCCGAGTTTCTTGAGCAAGTCGTCCACGTCCACGTCGAAGAAGTCCTCCGCCCACTCCAGTATCTCCGGAGAATTCGAGCGTCGCTTGTCCGAAAGGCTCGCTCTGGCAAGGTAGATCGCCTCGAGCATCGCCTCGTCGCAGGCTCGCAAGGCCTGATCGCGGACCGCGAACCAATGACCTTCCAGAACGTCGGGACTCCACGCCGGCGAATCCAACGCGGCCCGAACGCGGCTCCAATGGAACGCGCACGCCTCGAGCACCTCGGCGGTGGGCACGTCCATGTAGCGATGCAACCTGCGTCCCTTCACGTGTTCGAGCATCTTCTTGGCCGCCTTGTGCGCCTCGACCACAGCCTTCTTGGCCTCGTCCCTGGGGTGGAAGTTGTTGCGGTACAAGACCACCCAGCCCGTCCAGACGGCGCCCAAGGCCGCCAATCCGCCGAGCATCATCGCGGGCGTGTCGGTGATGGCGGTGGCGAGTCCAGCCACGACAAGAGAGGTGATCGTGCCGCCGACGCCCAGACCGATCAGCCAGCCCTCGGCCCGCTCCAGCGGGGAGGTCTTGTGCACATGCTCCAGGTATTCCCGGAGTTTCGGAAAATGCCGACGCTTCTTGGACACGGAACGGCCTATTGTGCGTGATTCTCGGGTCGGGTCTGGGCCCTGGCTCGGGAACCCCTTGCTCGGCTTGCGGCTTGAGAAAGGCATGCGCTCCCTCGTCGCCTCGCTCGTTGTCCTTGGTATCGCCGCCTTTTCCGCCTCTCAGGTCGCTCCGAGCGCGGCCGAGGCGAAGCCCCTTAAAGCGGGCGACACAGTCCCCTCCGTCACCCTTCGAAGTGCCTCCGGCGAGTCCGTGCGGCTGGCCGATGCGCTGGCCGGGAAGAAGACCGTGGTCGTGTTCTATCGCGGCGGCTGGTGCCCGTTCTGCAACCGCCATCTTGCCGAACTTGCCGGCATTCAGGGCGACTTGGCCCGGTTGGGCTACCAAACCATCGCCATCAGCCCGGATCGGCCCGAGGAACTCGCCAAGGCCGAAGCGCAAGGGAAGGTCGAGTACAGGCGGCTGTCCGATTCGAAGGCCGAGGCCATCCGCGCCTTTGGGCTCGCGTTCCGGGTGGACGATAAGACGTTCGAGACCTACCGCGACCAGTACAAGATCGACTTGGAGAAGTCCTCGGGCGAGGCGCACCACCTGCTCCCCGTCCCAGCCGTCTTTTTGACCGACGAAAAGGGGATGATCCGGTACGCCTACACCAACCCCGACTACCGCGTGCGCCTCAAGGGCGCCGATCTGCTGGCGGCGGCTCGGTCGTCCAAGTAGAGTTTGCTTGCGGGTTCGCGGAGCGAGTCGAGCTCTCAGCGGCAGTACAGGTCAAAGTACATGTCCGCCTGTTGGTCCGTCATCAACGCTACGGTATCGCATACCAGCCTCATGGTCTGTCTCTCCGCGAGGGGTGAACCCGAGCTCCTGATCACGTGGTCCAGCGGCGCGAAAAGGTAAGAGAACCGCTCCCCGCCACGGAGTTTGTCCGGGAGGGCCGTGTCGGCGATGAAGTCGAACAGTCCCCTAAGGCGTCTCCTGGCCCTCGCGTGCATGACGCCCAACTCGCGGTGCCGGTTGATGACCTCAATCCGGGTGAGTCCCTTCAGGATCGTGATCAGCGATCCGGCCCATTGGCT
>JACFNW010000235.1:0-405 GCA_019454665.1 Fimbriimonadaceae bacterium
CATGCCGCCGCCCTGCATCGCACTGATCTCAGGCGGGGTGCCGGGCTGGAAGCTGCCGTTCAGCATGCCGATGATGTAGGCCGGGTCGGAACTGCGAATTTTGATTCGCAGGGTGACCTTGTTGTCCGTGGTCGCGGTCGGCAAGTCCGGGGTCGTTGTGCCGCCGGTCACGTTCGGGGCTTCCTTGAGCAGGATCTGGTACACGCCGCCCTCGACGCGGTACGTGGCGTTGACCTGTTGGAGGATGTTCCTCAACGCGGTTTCGAACGTGACGTCTTTCAAACGGGCGGTCACCACGCCGACGACGTCCGGTGCCACCATGTAAGAAACGTCCTTCACGTTGTTGAAGAGGGTCGAGAGAGCGTCGCGCACGTCGGCCTGGTTGAGTTCCAGGGACGGGATGCG
>JACFNW010000235.1:415-3533 GCA_019454665.1 Fimbriimonadaceae bacterium
TCGGCGCCGCAGCCATCAGGCCGATCGCCAGAGAGCCAAGTGTGCAGAGTTTGACAAGAGTCTTCATGTGTTTCAACCTCTGTTGGGTCAGATGTTTGGATCGTTTCTTCGTTACGTCAAATATCGTCGGCTCGTCCCGCACCGCCGTTGCGACCGCCGGCGTCGCCAGGCCGTCCGGGCGTGCCGGGCCGTCCGGGCACGTTCGGAGTGGTCACGCCGCCCGGCCGGCTCTCCAACCGAACCGTCACCTGTTGGGGCAGAACGTTCGGTTGGCCGACTCGGATCAGCACGGCCTTGTCCATGTCAATGGACTTTACCTTCCAGGGCGTTCCGGGAATCTCCATCCCCGGACGAATGAGGACCGAGGACGACTGGTCGTCGGCTTCCAAGATGCCGATCACGGTTTCGCCGACCAGGATGCCGGACAGCCGCCGGTAGGGTTGCGGTTCGTTGACCGGGATCGGCTCGGCCGCGTCCTCCTCTTCGGGGGTGAAGCCTCGGAACCCCATCCCGGACATCAGCCGGAGAGACGACTGCTGCGCCTCGTACTGTCGTTCGACGCCCAACAGCGAGAACGGATCGCTCCGTGCGGGAACCGGTGTGTTCTCGATCTGGGCGAGCAAGTCCATCGCCAAGGCGGGATCCGGCGCGACCGGCTTGCCCACCTTGATGTCCGGCGTGTAATCGGTGAGTTCGGCCCCGATCGGCGTGACGGTCGCCTGCCCATCGTCCTCGGGTCCGAGATCGCAACCTGCGACCAAGAGGGAAATCGCCAGTGGCGCAACGACGAGGCATGCGAACGACCGGAGGCTTCGCAGCTTGAAGATGGGTTGACCGTGGGTTCTCATTGGGCTGCTTTACTCCTCTTCGTCGCGTCCGACGCCGCCTCGTCCGGGAACTTGTCCGGGAGGGACGCCCGGGACGTTGACGCCCGCCGGCGGGCCGCCCGGTGCCGTGGTTCCCGTCGTCCCGGCCGTCGCGGCTGCGCCGCCGATGGGCGGGAAGACGCGCTCGCTCTGGATGAAGCCGACGATGGTGAGGTTGTACGTACCCGTCATGTTGGGCGAAGTGCCGCTGATCTGAAGACCGTCCGCCACCGCGAGGAAGTTGGGCATGTTGCTCCAACCCCGAACGTGGGTCATGATCTGGTCGAACGTGCCCGTCACCGTGACCTGGCCCAGATTGTACAGGACCGCGGGGAATCCGAACGACGAGTAGTTGAAGTAGCTGGCGAGCACCGAAGCCGCGTCGTCGGTCGGCATGGGAATCTCGGGGCCGATCACCTGGACGCCGCCGTACTTGAGCTGTCGGTTCAGCTGGGCCTGCACGCTGTTGCGGAAGCGCCGCGCGTCCACCGTGAGTTGGTATTCGTTGACGGCGAGATCAATGCCGCCCGCAGCCAGCGAACCGGGCAACGAGTGCCGCGCCATGATGGCGTTCCACTCGTCGGCCTTCTCGCTGATCAGCGTGACCGCGTCTTCGACACGTTGTTTGGCCAGGCCGCTCTTGTTGATTTCTGCCCGAAGCAGTTGGGCGTTCTCGCGGTAGTTGCGAGTCTCCTCGATGTTCGGAAGCACGTGCTGGAACACGAAGAACGCTACGGCTGTGAGGCCAAGGAACAGGCCGATGGACAAAATGGTCAGTCGGGTGAGTTTCATGGTCCTACCTGCCGCCTCCCACACCGCCGGGGATGGCGCCCGCAGGCGGTCCGCCGACGCCTGGCGGAGGGCCCGTGGGGCCGCCGCGACCGAGCGCTCCCGGAGGAGGTCCGCCCGATGCGCCGCCGAATCCGATGCCTGCGGGAGGTCCACCGGCTGCGGGACCACCAAGGCCCATCGGGCCTCCTCGGCCACCGGCCGCGCCGCCCGCTCCGCCTCCCGCGCCCCCTGGCGTGCCGAGGGCCGTTCCGACGCTGCCGCTCGGGCTGCCGAGGGTCGCGCCGGGATCGGGCGTCTGCAGATCGCGGTTGATCACCAGCGTCATGGTGACGACCGACCACTCGGGCATCGCACCGCGCGGAGTCGTCATGTCTTCCGTGCCGAATCCACCCGTTCCCACGAAGCCGCCGGGCTCCTGCGCCTGAGCGATGTAGTAGTTCAGCCGTTCGATGGGATCGGAGGGAACCCTGCCTTCGCCCTGACGAATGGGGCGCGCGATCTGGTCGTCGGCGCTCAGTCCCGGCACGTAGGAATCCAGCGGTTGGAATCCGGCTCGGGAGACCGACATGACGTCGGGAATGCGACGAAGCACCAGCGTCAGGTCTGCGTACTGCTGGAACGACTTCAGAACGCCCACGAGGGTGACCTGGGACTGCCCCGGGCCCGCCGGAGAGGCGCTCATGGACTGAAGCCGGTAGTAGGCCGGGATGTACGGCAACAGGCTCGTGTAAAGCTCGGGGTACTTCCGGTTGTGGTCCAGCATCGCGTTCGCGAGCGCCACGTTGCGGAAGAGGTTGGCGTTCTCCGTCATCTTGGTTTCCGCGATGCGGGCGTTCGCCACGACCTGATCGGCTTTCGGCTTCAGGTCGGCCACCACGTCCTTGGCCTTTTGAAGCTGGTCTTGCGACCAGAGCATGGCCATGACGCCGCCGCCCGTGAGCAAAGCGAACAGGATGATCGAGAACACGATGGCCGCGCGCGCGGCCTTCGCCTGGGAAATGGTTTTCGGCAGGAGGTTGAGTTTCATCCGTTCGCTCTAGTCGATCAACGCGTGCAAGCCGTTTCCAATGGCCACCGCGAATTCGGCGCGGTGCTCGTCCATGAATCCGGCGGGCAGCCTCTTGGCGCTAACATTGAGACGCCGCGCCGCATCGAACGTGTCACAGGGCAGGCTCAAACTCTCGCCCATATAACTTGCGAGACCCTTGAGATTGGCTCCGCCGCCGCAAAGGAGGATCTGGTCCACTTCGTCGCCTCGGCTGCGGTAGTAGTCAATCGAACGCCGCACCTCGGACACGATCTCTTCCAGCAGGTTCTGCATGGCGCGGTACGTGCGCCCCTTGTCCGAGTCGTCCACCACGGGCGCGGCGGCCGGCTCGCCCTCGTCGCTGGCAGCAGCCCCGAACACGTCTGCGGCTGGGGCGGCGTCGTCCGCAAACGGATTGTAAGCCGTGAACTGC
>JACFNW010000235.1:3576-4023 GCA_019454665.1 Fimbriimonadaceae bacterium
GTCGGACTTCGTCTTCTTGATCTCTTCGGCCTGGATCTCGTCGGTGCCGTACTCGCGGGCGATCTCCTGAGTGAACAGCTCGCCGCCCAGCAACACCTGGCGGGGCATCATCAGGTAGTCGTCCTTGTAGATGTTGATCGAACTGGTCTTGTGGCCGATCTCGACCACGCACACCGTCTTGCCGGCGAACTGGTCGCCATAGTTGGCCTTGAGCGCGCGTGCGATGCCCAGGGGCTCCACATCAATCGCGCCGATGGACTTCCCGGCCTTCTTGGCGCACGTCAGCATCGTGTCCACCGCCGACTGAGGCGCGATCGCCATGACCACGGTCATGTTGCCGTTGTGCGCCCCGTTGGGAATCGGTCGGTAATCGCTGACGATGTTGCTCTCGGTGAACGGGATGTTGCGGTTGATCTCCCACTGCATCTGTTCGCGCAACTCCTCTTC
>JACFNW010000235.1:4033-4605 GCA_019454665.1 Fimbriimonadaceae bacterium
GGTGTTCGCGGGCACTTCGAGCGTGCGAACCAGCACCGAGGATTGCCCCACGAGAGACACGACGATTTGAGGGAGACTCGCACCCGCGTTCTTGATGGCCTGCTTGATCGCCTGACCCACCGCGTCCGCGTTGAAGATTCCCGTATGATCGACGGCGCCCACCGGTGTTGGAGCGACCCCGAGCGCCGTGATCGCAGGTTGCTTGCCCTGCATCTTGATCTCGGCGACCTTGATCTGCTGACTTCCGATGTCTACGCCAATGACGCTGCCCAGCTTTTTCGCCATGTTCCGTTTCCGCTACCCTGGCCGACGCCTATCTTACACCCCTTGGTACCGGGGTGTCAACCAAAACTCGTTCACCGATGTCCGACGCTCCTCGTCGGCCATGCGCTTCGAGGCGTTCAGACACGAACGCCTCGATCTATTGGACGGCAACTCTCGTCCTACGGTCACGACCGCCCTGCCGGCGTCGGCGAGAGTTTCGGTGCGATCGTCTGGAAGAACAGGTCCGAAACGCCGAACCGGTTGCTCCGCCAGAACATCCAGATCACGCCCGGACGCCGGTCGGCGAT
>JACFNW010000236.1 GCA_019454665.1 Fimbriimonadaceae bacterium
TGGGGGGGGTGGGGGGGGGGGGGTGCGGTCGCAGTTGCAACTGCGGCAGGTGCTCAACTTCTTCAGCGCACGGCAGCTCTACTTCCCCGAGGTCCACGTGGGGGCTGCGCACACCAAGTTCGACGCCGATCTGAACCTGACCGACGAGATGGCGACGACCGCGATCACGAAGCAACTCGCCGCATTCCAAGACCTGATCCGCAGCACCAAGGCGTGAGACGGGCTAGATCGGCACGGTGTCGAGGGTGGCGATGAACTGGATGCCGGGGACGTCGAGGCCGGAAAGGGCCTTGTCGTTGCCCACGAACAGATCGCACCCGTGGGTGGCGGCGCAGGCGAGTTGGATGGCGTCGGGCGGCTTGACACCCCGGCTCCTGAGCTCGGCGAACGCCTGCGCCGCTCGGACATCGAACGGGAGCAACGTGATCCCCGGCCCGCAGAGCGACGAGCGGTAACGCGCCGCGATGTCGTCTCGGCCCTCCTTGATCGGACGGACCAGCAGTTCGCCGAGCGTCATGGCGCTGGTGAGCAGAACGTCGCCACGCGCGAACATCCGCTCGACCAAGCGCCCGACGCGCATGCCTGAGTCACCTTCATCTTCAAACATGTAGATGAACATGTTGGTGTCGAAGAAGATTCTGCTCATTCCCAACCCTTGCGGACCTCTCGGACGAAGGCATCCGCTCCTTCGGGCCACAGCCCCCTGCCGCTGCCGCGTAGTTGGGTCAAGCCGGCCAACCCGGTGGGGGCGGTGTCGGCTGCCTCGTAGCGCTCCATCGCCCAGCGGACGAGTTCGCCGTACTGCTGGGGCACCTCGTGAAGGTTCGGGAACATCTTGCCCGTCCGCTCGGGGTGCACGTCGTCTCCCGGGCGCAACAGGCGACGGCGGCCGTGTTCGGTGGCGTAAAGCATGCGGTATGCCCCCGGCTGAGGCGATTTGTTGGCCACGCAATGGCGGCTGAGGTGGGTGGCCACACCGGGCCGCACCTCGCCCGCCAACTTCAGGGCGTGCGCCAAATCCAAGACCTCCTTCACCTCGAAATCCTCGCGCTCGGGGTGCTGGCGGTGCAGCATCGCCACGAGCAGGAACACCTCGTCGGCCACCTTGAGTTCGTGGTGCACCGATGGATGAGCAATAGCTTGATGTGCCGTCATGATAGTGCAACTATACCATGCGGCTCATCATATTGCAATAAGATGAAGATAATACTGGAAGATTCTTTGGGTCGGATTACTTAGGGCGCTCGACCTTCGACTCCCGACGAATCCGCTCCACGACAGCCGGGCGAAACCGCGCGAGGTGGGCTTGGCGCAGGAGTTCCAACTCGTCCCCCGCCGCATCCGCTCCGCGAACGTCCAGCCGAAACACCTCGATTCCCCGCGCGGTCTGGGTCGGTCGGGTGTAGCCGCCCTTCGCCAATGAGCCGAACTGCGTCTGCGCGGGCTGCGGAAAGTCGGCGATCGGCATCCAGTCCAGCAGCCCTTGCCGTTCCGAAGGCAGCCCGTAACCCGCCATCACATCCGCCCAAGAGACTCCTGCGCCGAGCTTCTCGTAGGCCTCGTTGGCGCGAGCCGTCGCCCGAGCGATTTCGGCACCCGAGGGCGCGTCCACGGGAACGACGATGGCCGAGACGCGCACCCAGGCCGTAGGCTGGAACGTGGCCAACGCGATGCGGTCGAGCAGCATCTCCGATTTCAGGCGCACGTAGAACCGCGAACGCCCGAAGCCCTGCGCCTGAAGGGCGTCCTCAAGCGTTTGCCCTTGTTGCAGGCTCTGCCGGATCAAGCCGAGCCGCCGCTCGATGTCCTTCTCGATCTCCTCGTCCGAGACCGTGACTCCGAGTTTCGTAGCCTCCTGCAAAGCCATGTGATAGGCGATCAGGTCTTCGACGACCTCCTTGCCGCGCCACTCCCAAAGGAAAGGCGCGGCATCGGCAGCCGTGACGGCGACCCCGTTCACCCGCGCCAACACGTGGTCGGGCTCGGGCACCTTGGGCACGATCTTGGCGGGGAAGACGGATTGGGCGGCGAGAAGCAGGGCGAGGGGCCAAGCCATGCCATCAGTCTAACACTCGCTCACGCCGCTGGCGACACCATCCACCGAACAAGCGTGTCGCGATCCACGTCGGCGACCGGTGCCGTCGCCACCCAGCGACCGTCGCGCAGCACCGTCACGCGGTCGGCGATCGCGAACACCTCGTCCAAACGGTGGCTGACGAACAGAACGGGAACCCCCGACTCCCGAATGCGGCGCACGGCCTCGAAGAGGGCGTCCGCTTCGCGGACGGAAAGGGACGCCGTAGGCTCGTCGAGGATGAGCAAGCGGCACCGCTGATCGAGCGCCCGCGCGATGGCGACCATCTGCCGCTGGGCGAGGCTCAGCCCGCCGACGGGGCGATCCAGTTCGAAGGCCTCGCCCACCGAACGCAACGATGCCTCCGTCCGCTCGCGCATGGCGCCGCGGTCGAGCAGCACGCCCCAACGGGTCGGCTCGCGCATCAGCTGGTGGGTCTCGGCGGCCGTGAGGTCGGGGAACGCGGCGGACTCCTGATGGACGATGGCCACCCCGGCCCGCTCGGCTTCGGCCACCGAACCGAACGGCAACGGCGCGCCGGCAAGCAGGACTTCCCCGGCATCGGGCGCGACCACGCCGCACAGCAGCTTGTTCAACGTGGACTTGCCCGCGCCGTTCTCGCCCATGATCGCGTGGACCTCGCCGGGCCAGACGTCGAGGTCAAGCGCTGCGAGAGCCCGCACGCCGCCGTACGACTTGCTCAGCCCACGGATTTGGAGCAGCGGATCAGCCACCGCTCGTCTCGAATCGGTACTCGCCCGAACCCACCTCGTACACCACGGCACCACTCTCTTCGCGCACGCCGCGCAAGCCGAACGGGGCGGCGGGTGCCGAGCCGTCCGAGGGCTTGGGCACGTGGATCTCGGCCGTCACATTGGGCGGGACGACCACGCGCATCGCCAACCGACCTCCCGAGCGAGACCACTCGGAGACGATGGTGCCGCGCACCGACTTGTACGACGACTTGAGCCACGTCAACCGAGGGTCCACCTGCGGCGCGACGCGCACACGTCCGAAGCCCGGTTCCAGGTTGTCGATGCCCGCCGGCTGGGCGAACATCCAGCCGACCACCGCACCAAACGCGTAGTGCGCGAACGAGTTCATGCCTGCGTCTTGGAAGCCCTTCTCCGGCGTCCAGCCGTCCCACCGCTCCCAGATGCTCGTCGCGCCGTTCACGATGGTGAAGCCCCAACTGGGGAACGTCGTGTTGTGCAGCAGCCGGAACGCCAGATCGTTGCGCCCGATCTTGCTCAACACGTGCATGATGTCCCGCGTGCCCACGAAGCCCGTCGAAAGGTGGTAGCCCCGCCCCACGATGTCGGCCACGAACCGCTCGATGGCCTTGGTTTCCAGGTGGTCGTCCAACAGGTCGAAGCCCAGTGCCAACACGTAGCCGCACTGGGTGTCGCCCTTGACCACGCCCTCGGGCGAGACGTACGCCTTCTGGAACGCCGCACGCACGCGGCGGTAGAGGTCCTCGTACGTCTTGGCGTCCCCGGTATGGCCGAGTTCGCGGGCGGCTTGGGCGACCAACCGCGCCGAACCGGCGAAGTAGGCCGTGTAGATGACCTCGTGCGGCGTCGGCGCGTTGATGTTCAGCCAATCGCCGAAGCAGTGGAACTGTGCGGGCGGCAGAAGATCGGCCGTGCTGCGGTTGCGGCAGAACTCGACGAACCGCTTCATGTTCGGATAGTGACGCTCCAGCAGCCGCCTGTCGCCGTACACGTCGTAGATCGTCCACGGACAGATCACTCCGGCATCGGCCCACGCGGGGCCGCCGTCGTCGCCCGCGACCTTGACCGGGGCCACCATCGGATACTGGCCGTCGGCGCGTTGGGCGTCGTCGAGCGAGATCAGCCACTTCTCGAAGAACGGCTGAACGTCGGAGAACATCGTGGCCGTGCGGACGTAGGCTTGCGCGTCGCCCGTCCAACCCAACCGCTCGTCGCGTTGCGGGCAGTCGGTCGGGATGTCAATGAAGTTCATCCGCTGCGTCCACCACGCGTTGCTCACGAGCTTGTTGAGCATCGCGTCGCTGGTCTCCAGCGTGCCCACCGTGGGCGTATCGCTGCTGATGGCCACGCCGACCACTTCGTCGGGCTTCGGCGCCCGACCCAGACCCGTGACCTCGATGTACTGGAACCCGTGGAACGTGAACTTGGGCTCCCAGACCTCGGGGCCGCCCTTGCAGATGAACGTGTCCACGCACCGCGCCGCGCGCAGGTTGGTCACGTAGAACGAGCCATCGGTGTTGAGCCGCTCGGCGAACCGCAGCGTGATCTTCTGTCCCGGCTTGCCGTTGACCTTCAGCCGCGCGAAGCCCGCCAGGTTCTGCCCCAGGTCCAAGATGTACGTGTCGGGCCCACTCGCCTTGATCGTCTTGGGTTCGAGCACGTCGTAGCGAACGACGGGTTGGCCGATAAACGTCTCGACCAGCGGCGAAACCTCCGCGCCCGTGTCCACGGGCGACCAGCCTTCGTCCGAGGCCCCCGCGAGGCACCAGTCGCCGAGTTCCAGCC
>JACFNW010000237.1 GCA_019454665.1 Fimbriimonadaceae bacterium
CCCTGACCGGCCTCATTCCAGGCGCGTGGCCCCGCATTCAAGCGCCCCAAAGCCGAACCGTCCAGCGGACGTCGGTTCGCCTTGGCGGTTGAACGAAGGGGAGAGGCAATCTTGGCGGAGCCGTGCACGGCAGCTCCGCAAGAAGATTGAACATTCTTGACGGAACTCTTGACAGATGCTCCATTCTGCGATAGAATAGCATATCATGACCGGGCGATCTGAGCACAAGTCGGAGCCTCCCTACTTGGTTAGGACTGAGATCATCTGTGCGGAGCGCCTTGCACTCAACGACTATTTTCATCCGCGACTGTGCGTTTGTGGATCAGGAAAGCGACTCCGGGCCATTCAAGCGGTCCATGAAGCTTCCGAGGAATTCCTCGGAAGCGCAGGGGTGCTCAAGTGAGTCTGCCCCGCTCAATGCATCGTTGCGCATCGGGTCTTTCCCTCGTCGAGATGCTCGTCGTGGTGGGAATCGTACTCCTTTTGGCCTCGGCCATCCGGCTCATGTACGTTCCGGCCAAGTCGGCTGCAGACTAGTCTGCGGCGCTCTCGGGATTGCGGCAATGCGCACTCGCCATTCAGCTCTACCGAGAGAACGGGTGGCAAGTCACCGAGTATGGGGACCTCTACTCCATGGGGCTGCCTCCTTCGCCTCTCATCAAGAGCGTGCCCGAGTTGCGGGCGTTCCTTGGCACGTCGAACCTCCCGAGCGAAGTCGTCCGTCATCCCATGGGATTCCCCTTCTACTACTATGCGGTTCGTCCGGAGGTGGACGGACTAGACCCGACTTGGGCGACCTACTCGACCACCCGCCAGGGCGCGGCCGTCCTTCTGGCCGATTTCAATTTCAACGATCCTACCGTTCCCATGATGGCCGAGCATGTGACCAAGTTCGGCATGGGAGTCCGACTCGACGGCAGTCTCGTCCAGCGCCGTGCCCAGGGGGCATGCTACAGGAGAGACTGGTGGGATGACAAAGACTGAACATTGGGCGGCATCTGGGGCTGATCCGAATGCCGCGAGGAGAAGGGAACGTGCTGAAACAACTTCGGCCCTGGGTGTCGGATCACGCCAGATGGACCGTTGTTTTCGTGGCTTTAGTGGCTGCCACGGTCGCCTTGTTGCCGTGGATCCTCAAGAAGCCGTCTCTCGCCGATCAGGCCGAGGCCTATGCGGCAGCGGTGTTTCGCGGGGATGGCCGAGCCGTGGCGGGTCATCTGCTGGACGTGGAATCCGAGAAGATGGGCCTTCGCACCCTGGAATCAAGGGAATCGGTCTATCGCGAGGTCGTGCAGCCAATCCTGACACAATGCAAGTGGATCGTCACAGGTCGCCATCAAACGAAGGAAGGAGCGTACGTCAAATTCCGGTTGACCACACCGTCGGGCCGAGTGCATGAAGAGATGCTCGGGTTGCAGGTAACGGACCTTGGCCCAAAAGGAACCCTCCATAAGCTCCTGACGCTTGCGTGGTTTGTTCAGGCTGTGGATCGAACGGAAGACGGCAGACTGCCCAATGTTGTGGACAGCTACCGTAGAGGAGTCGTCCAAGACTGGGAGAAAATGGAGAGACTGGGGGCGCTTGGACTGTATGACGAGAGCAACGGGAAACTAACCCCTTGGAAGGAACTGATGGAGCGGATCGAGGCAACGGGTGGCGTGAAAGGTCCGGGCTGACAGAGGGCCGCCTCGGTCCACCAGGTGCTTCCCAAACCGGGAACGCCACTTCAGAATGGAGGGAATCCAAGGGCCCGTTGCTGGAGAGGATCGAGCGTTGCGAGTCGGAGGGCCTTCTGCGCCGACAGGAGCGGCCGCGGTTCCACGTCGGAGACGAGCCCCTGGCGCTGTTGGACCGGCTGCTCGCATCGGACGGCTCCGAGCGCAGCGGGTAAGGTTTCAGACAAGGCCATGAGGTTCAAGACCTGCTGGACCCTGTTGTTGGCGACGCTGGTGTCGCCGGCGGTTCAGGGACAACTCGCCGTCGAAGGTTTCGTTTCGGGAATCTTCCGCCCCGTCGCGATGGTCGAAGACCCGTCGCGCGCCAACCGCTTCTTCGTCGTGATGCAGGACGGGCGCATCCGGATCGTCGAGGACGGCGTGCACTTGAGCGGCAATTTCTTGGACATCCGGAGCCAGTTGGTGTTCGGGGGCGAGCGCGGTCTGCTGGGTTTGGCCTTCGACCCGTCGTACCATCGGAACGGGTACTTCTACGTGTACTACACGTTCGCCACGCCGGCGTTGGGCTCGCGGGTGGTCCGGTACACGCGAGACGTCTCGGACGAACGGCTGGCCGATCCGGCCTCGGCGAGCCTCATCCTTGAAATCGAACAGCCCGACATCAACCACAACGGCGGCACGATGCACTTCGACGAGTCGGGACTCCTCGTGCTCGGCTTGGGCGATGGGGGCGTTCCCGGAGACACGCCGGGGCACGCACAGAACCTCGCCAAGCGCCTCGGCTCGTTCATGCGGATCAACGTCGAGACCGACGACTTCCCCGAAGACCCGCTCCGCAACTACGGCATCCCCGACGACAACCCGTTCCCCGAGGGTCCCCGGCCTTCGATCTGGTCCAAGGGCTGGCGCAACCCGTGGCAATGGCATTTCGACTACCGCTCGATGAACGGGTTGGGCGGCAAGGTGATCGCGGACGTCGGCGAAGCCACCATCGAGGAACTCAACTACGAGCCGCCCGACGCGGCGGGCCGCAACTACGGCTGGAACGCCCGCGAAGGCACGGCCGCGTACATCGGCGCGCCGTCGTTCCTGCCGCTCACCGATCCCGTCTTCGAGTACACGCGCGCGTTCGGTGGTTCCATCATCGGCGGCTTCATCTACCGGGGCACGGCACTCGGCCCCGAGCACTATGGCCGCATCTTCTTCGGCGACTTCGTGTCGCGCCGCGTGGGATCGGTGTTCTTGCGCGTGGACCGAAAGACGGGCGAAGCCGTCGCCGAGGACTTCCGCGATCACTCGCTGGACTTGGACGCGAGCGGCCAAGTAGGCCCATCCGTGGCCTTCGCACGCGACCGGGCCGGCGAGATGTTCCTCATCCACCTGGACGGGCGCATCCAGCGCATCGTGCCCGACAACCCCGAGGCTTCGGCCGTTTTGGATGGCCGCTTGGTCTTCGAAGGGCTCGGCGGCACGGCGCGGCGACCGGACATCTTGGAGGTCGTCATCCGCAACACGGGCTACGCCGAAGTCTTGCACACGTTCACGCTGGGGCCGGGGACCAACGATGCGTTCCGGATTCCCGTCCCACGCGGGCGCATCGCGATCACGGTGCAGGGGGGCACGTTCCTGCGCCAGTCGGCGACGGTCAACGCCAGCGACGGAACGGCCGCGTTCGACTTCGAACTGCGCAACGGCGACGTCAACGGCGACAACGTGGTCAACGTGCAGGACTTCCTGCTTCTTCGCCAAGCGTTCGGCGCGGCCGAGGGCAACCCCGCCTACTCGAGGGGCGCAGACCTCAACGGCGATGGAACGGTCAATGTTCAGGACTTCTTGATCCTGCGTTCGGCCTTTGGGCGAAGCGGCGACTAGGGAACCTGTCACAATGGCCTGACGCCACTTGAGCGAAGCCCTGAAACCCAACACCGTCCGCGCGGGCGGCATCATGATGGCCAGCCTGTTCCTCAGCCGAGTGCTGGGCATCTTGCGGGACATGATCATGGCGTGGTCGTTCGGCCAGGGGCCCGAAACCGACGCCTACGTTCTGGCCTTTCAAATCCCCGATCTGCTGTTCTTCCTGATCGCGGGCGGCGCGTTGAGTTCGGCGTTCATCCCCGTTTTTTCCGAGTACCTGCACACCAATCGCGAGGACGAGGCGTGGCACGTGTTCTCGGTCGTGGCCACGGTGATGTCGGTGGCGGTCACGGCGTTCATCGTGTTCGCGTGGATCTTCGCCGAGCCGCTGACGCACGTCGTCGCGCCGATGAAGGGGGACGAGTTGCGCCCGCTGATCGTGCACATCAGCCGCATCGTGTTGCCCGCCCAGTTCGCGTTCTTCATCGGCGGGCTGATGTTCGGCACGCTCTACGCGAGGCAGAGCTTCGCCGCGCCCGGGCTGGGCCCGAACCTGTACAACCTGGGCATCATCTTCGGGGCGCTGGTGCTCTCGCACTTCGTCCAGCCCGGCATCGTGGGCATGGGATGGGGCGCCCTGGTCGGCGCGATCATCGGCAACCTGGTCGTGCCGTTCTGGGTGATGCGGAAGATGAACTCGCGCTTCCGCGTGTCGTTCGACCTGCAGCACCCCGGCGTCCGCAAGGTGTTCAAGCTGATGGCCCCCGTGGTGTTCGGGCTGTCGCTGACGGGGGTCTATTCGATGATCACCCGTGCTCTCGCGACCAACTACGCGGTTGGTGTGAACACGGGCCTGGAGTTCGCCAACAAGTTGATGGCCGCCCCCGTTGGGATCTTTGGTCAGTCGCTGGCGATTGCCGCCTTCCCAGCGCTTGCGCAGTTCTATGCGCAGAAGCGCATGGACCTGTACCGCGACCAACTGCTCAAGACCCTGCGCACT
>JACFNW010000238.1 GCA_019454665.1 Fimbriimonadaceae bacterium
ATCCGCATCATGCAACTGGTGGGCGCGACCAACGCCACGATCGCCGTCCCGTTCCTGATCGAGGGGTGCGTCCAGGGAGCGTTGGGCGGCTTGCTGGCGACGCCCGCGCTCTTCGCGGTGTACCGTCTCTTTTCGATGACCGTGCAGGGGCTGTTCGCCACATCGGAACCCACACCGTTCCCCGTGGTGAACGTCATAGCGGCCCTGATGGCGATCGGGGCTTCGTACGGTCTGCTCTGCTCGTTCCTTGCGGCAAGGAGGCCGCTGAAACTGACATGAGACGATGGACGACGCTTCTCGTCATCCTCGCCGCCGTCGCGGCGGTTCCCCAATCGGGAGGCGATGCCAAGGCGCTTCAGGACCAACTCAACCGGTTGGCCCGGGAACGCCAACAGACCAACCGGAAGTTGGCCGAGACGCGCGAGGAGAAGCGCGAAGTGCGGGTGGACCTGCGTGAGGTGGACAACCAACTCGCCACCGTGCAGCGCGAACTCAACACCACGCGGTCGAAACTATCGGCCACAAGGGCCGAGCAGAAGGCGCTGGGCCGCCGACTCGTCGCCGCCAACGAGCGCTTGGAGGACCTCACCGTTCAAGTCAAGGACCGGTTGAGCCGCATGTACAAGCAAGGCTCGACGCAGCCCGTGACGGCGCTGGTGGGCGTGCGGGACATCGGCGAGTTGGCCTCGCGCAAGTACATCTTCGAACGGGTCGCTCGGCACGACCGGAAGATCTTCGCCGAGTACGAAGCTCTCTTGAAGAAGACGGCCGAGGACAAGCGCCGCGCCGACGCGCTGGTCTCGCGCATCGCCAGCCTGCAAGAGCAGCAGGCGAGCCAGCAGCAGAGGCTGGCCGGGGCGCGGCAGGAGAAGTCGCGGGTGCTCTCGCAACTCAGCTCGCAAGAGCGGGAGTTGGAACGCGCGTTGCAGCAGATGGAACGCGAGTCGGCCAGCATCCATGCGAAGATCGCGGCTTACTACTCGACCGGCAAGCCTTCGCCGCGCAAGTTCAGCGGCCGGTTCATCCGGCCCGCCGCTGGGCCGCAGACCAGCGGCTACGGCATGCGCCGCCACCCGATCCTCAAGAAGAGCCGGATGCACAACGGGATCGACATCGGTGCCAAGTCGGGCTCGCCGATCTTCGCGGCTGGCGCCGGCAAGGTGATCTTTGCGGCCTACGGAAGCGGTTACGGCAACTACATCGTCATTGACCACGGGGACAAGATCTCCACGCTTTACGGCCACTGTTCGCGGTTGCTGGTGAGCGCTGGACAAGAGGTGCGCCAGGGACAGCGGATCGCCCTCGTCGGTTCGACGGGGCTCTCCACGGGCCCGCACCTGCACTTCGAGGTGCGGGTGAACGGCAAGCCGGTAAACCCGGCTTCTTATCTGGGCTGAACTGGCGCTACGCGATCGCGCCCAGGGCCTGATCCAAGTCCCACAGCAGGTCGTCCGTCGTTTCCAGGCCCACCGACAACCGTACCATCCCCGGAGTGATGCCACCGTGCGCCAACTCCTCGTCGGAGAGTTGCTGGTGCGTCGTCGAAGCGGGGTGGATGACGAGGCTCTTCGCGTCGCCCACGTTGGCCAGATGCGAGAACACCTGGAGCGATTCGATGAACGTCTTTCCAGCCGCTCGGGCCTGATCGGCAGGGGCCGCCAACTCGAACGAGAGAACGGCGCCGGGACCCTTCGGCAGGTACTTCTTGGCCAAGGCGTGGTGCGGGTGGCTGGGAAGGCCGGCGTAATGGACCCGCGAGACCTTCGGGTGTGCTTCAAGGAACTCGGCCACGGCTTGAGCGTTCGCCACATGCCGATCCATGCGGACCGAGAGCGTTTCCAGGCCCTGCAGGAGCATGAACGCGTTGGTCGGGGAGAGGCACGCGCCGGTGTCGCGGAGCGTCTCCGCGCGCAGCTTGACCAAGAACCCGTAATGGCCGAACGTGTCGTAGAAGCGCAGCCCGTGGTAGCTCGGCGAGGGCTCGGCGATGGTGTGGAACGTCGAGAAGTCGAACTCGCCGGAGTCCACAACCACGCCGCCGATGCTCGTTCCGTGCCCGCCGATGAACTTGGTGGCGGAATGGACGACCAGCGTCGCACCCCACTCGATGGGGCGGCAGAGGTAGGGCGTGGCGAACGTGGAATCCACCATCAGGGGCACGCCCTTGGCTGCGGCGAGCTTGCCCAGCGCCTCGAGGTCGGCGATGGCGCCCAGGGGGTTGCCGATGGTCTCGACGAACAGGAGTTTCGTGTTGGGCCGGACGGCCGACTCCCACGCCTCGAGGTCGGAAGGGTCCACGAACGTGACTTCGAGGCCCAGCTTCTTGGTCGTGTGTGCGAGCATGGTCATGCTGCCGCCATAGAGTTGGCTCGACGCGACCAGGTGGTCGCCGGGGGAGCAGAGGGTCATGATCGCGCCGAACTCGGCGGCCATGCCGCTGGCGAGTGCGACGGCGCCCGTCCCGCCTTCCAACGAGGCGACTCGCTCCTCGAACACGGCGGTGGTGGGGTTGCTGATGCGCGTGTAGATGTTGCCGTACTGCTTGAGTTCGAACAGATGGGCGGCGTGCTCGACGTCGTCGAACACGTAGGACGTGGTTTGATAGATGGGCGTGGCGCGCGCGCCGACGTGCGGGTCGGGAATCTGTCCCGCGTGCAGCATGCGGGTCTCAAAGCCGAAGGTCCTGGACATCCCCCCGATTATGCCAAGGGGGTTGTGGACCGGTCGGGACCTCGCCGCGGGCGGCCACGGTGGGCCTCACTGGCCGCCCGGGGGCGGCGGAATACCGATGCCGCCTGTGTTGCGGACGGTGTGCTTAACTCCTTGCTCGTCAATGTGGAAGATCGTTGAGCCCGCCGCCCATAGGCTGACGCTCAGGCCTGCCCTGAGGCGAACAGAACTGTCCAGCGAAAGTCCGACCTGCTGGGCCCATCCCTTGATCCACGGACTCATCCGCGCCAAATCGCCGAGGTTAGCCGTCTCTCCTTTGACAAACAGATGGGGATCCAAGGCGTCCATGTCGCCGCCAAACCGATGCTGTGCCAGGCCAGCGAGCGCCGGGTTGCCGAACAATTCTCCTAGAATCTTGTTGACGTCTGGCGGGCTCTTCAGTAGGCTCGGCTCCTGGGTCGTCAACACCGATTGAAGCAGGTCCATGAGCGATTCGCCCGAAAACGCACCCTGCACGAAGAGATGGGATTCGCCGAGCCGGGCATCGTATTGAATACGCACTTGGTGTTTCGTTCGCAGTTCGCGACTCAGCTCGTTCACCGTGAATACCTTCCCAGGGTTGAAGCGAATCTCGCCCACAGGAGTTGGCAAGTCCTTCGGTGCGGAGGGCTTTGGTGGCTTGTAGCTGGCATAAACGGCGTCAAGCCTGGCCCGTTGTTGAGGATGGTCGTTGTCATAGAACATGCCCGCCATCCTCCGCACGCCCGCTCTGTCCGTGTATTCGATATTGGGGTTTGCTCGAAGCTTGACGTGTACGAAGTCATTCCTGAGGATGGCCGACACCACTCCAGAGTTGCCCGCGTTGGCCAACAACAGCTTCTGAGACGCCGGGTCCAGTTCCGAAAAAGCCATACCGTCTCCACCCAATCGGTCGAGATACTGGGCTCCTCTTCCGGTCAGCCATTCCAGAATCGTTGTCGTTGAGTCCCACGGCCTGACGCCAGGCGGCCACGAACGCTTGAACGCAACTCCGTGGCTTCCCTCGACCAACTCACGGTTTGTGACGGATGCCAGGCCATCCATCAGATTCCGCTCGTGGACCCCCTCTAAGCCTTGGAGTGGCGGCGGCGGAGCGGTTCGCGTGTCCACGTCCACAATGATCGATGTCTTCGCATTTGCCAGGGCCTCGGCCAGGTACTTCTCCCACGCGGCGATGCGCTTTTCCAACTCGGGGTCGGCGGGCTGCCCCGCGCTGCTTGCAGCAAGGCACGTCGCCAGGCACAAAACAGCCCATCGCATCACGAGCCTCCTTCTTCATCGTCATAGTGGGGATTGCACGTCGTTGGCTCCGGCACCAGGTAATCAAGGTAATCGTAGTAGCGGTAAGTTTCCGGGAATTGACCACCCGAGCAAGTTGGGATCGGAGCGGGCGGTAGAGCCTCGTGCTCGACTGCCTTCACCCATGCGTACTCTTTGTGTGTCTGCGAAGGAGCCTGCTTTGAGTACTGCTTCATGGTCGCAACCCAGAGAATCGGGGTCGCCGCAACGTTGCCGGTGCAAGTACTCTCGCCGCATGAGCCAGCTTCCGTTCGCCATCCAGCATAGCCAGCAGCGGTTCCCGCAAAAACGCCCATGTGAGGCGGACAGTTCTTGATGGCGACGTTAACCTCGGCAATCTGGCGAGAATGTGGAAAAGTCTGTGCCCGCCCTGACAAAGGTGCCATGAGCGCCAGACCGATGGTTGTGGAGAGGATGAGTGACGGCGCAAACTGTCGCATTGAGTTAGTGTAACAAGGATATGATGTGATGTCAAGAGAGGGGGGGGGCATGATTCATGTAACGTTCATA
>JACFNW010000239.1 GCA_019454665.1 Fimbriimonadaceae bacterium
GTTGCCTGACAAACCGCCAAGGTGCTCGGTTAGTGGTCAACCCCTCCCCGGCCCTCCCCAAGCTTGGGGAGGGAGGTGCCCGGAGCCCCACCAAACCCTGAAATCTGAACCCTGAAATCTGAACCCTACCGAATCCCCGTCCTCAGAGCCAGGGCCAAGCGCTCTTGTAGCGGTCGTGCCAGTTCCGCACCGAGCCCGTCTCGCGAGCTTCGTGCAGGGCGTCGAAGTCCAGATCGGCGACGGCCAGGTCCATGCTTTCGGAAAGCACCGCTTCATCGGGAAACGGGCGGACGCTGGGCGCGATGATCGCCGCGGTGCCCTGCGTGTCCACCAGCGGCTCCATCTCCAACGACCCGCCGAGCGACGCGTGGATGACGAAGATCTGATTCTCCACCGCACGGGAAAGGCAACACCATCGGACGCGCTGAAACCCCTGAACCGTCTCGGTGTACGCGGGGACGCAAAGGCACTCGACACCGGCCTCGGCAAGCTTGCGGACGGCTTCCGGGAACTCGCTGTCGTAGCACACCGTGAGGCCGAGCCGGGGGTCCCTGAACCGTGCCAGACCGTGCCGCGCGGGCAGTTTCCAGACGTCGCGTTCGTACACCGTGCCGTTGTTCTTGGGCTGAAACACCAGCGAGCCATCCGCTTCCGCGACCACGCCCATGTGGACCACGTCGTCCCCCTCGCGCCGATAGTGTGAGCCGCCCACGATGGTCATGCCGTAGCGCTTAGCCAGACCCGAAAGGGCCGATTCGAGGCGGGGAGCGAAGCGGCTGAGAAAGTGCGGCACAGTGGCCTCGGTCCAGCCCCGCGTTCCCCCCAGAAGCTCGAGCACGAACAGCTCCGGGTAGACCAACCACTCGACGCCTTCGTCGGCGGCAAGTCGGGTGAAGAGCTCCAATCGCTCGAAGAACGCGTCTTCGCGAACCCCGGCTTGGACGGGCCAACGCCATGCCCCCGCTCGGACCACGCTCATGGCGTCCACTCCAGCAGGGCGGCGGCGTTTCCGGATTCTTCGTCGAGCATGTAATCCTCCAACACTTGGATCAGGCGCAGGCCATAGCGCAGCAGCGGTGTCAATGTTCGGTCTCGGGCCCGGCCTTCCTGCACGGCCCGCGCAAACTCGGCGGGATGCGCGAACTCGCGACGGTGAGCGGCGAAGTCCGGCATCCGGCATGCCGTGCCGTAACGCGCCAAACCCGCCTTGCGCACCAAGTCGAACCGCGCTTCGTACAACCTCCGACCCACGCCCCTGCCTCGGTGTTCCGGGTGGACGCTGATGTCGGCCCCATAGAGCGTGCTGCCGCCGGGGTCGAATCCCTCGAAGAAGAACCCGCCGAGCGTCTCCTCCCAAGGCAAATGGGCTCTCCACCGATCCTCGGGAATCCGGCATGCGCTGGCGCTGCCGACGACCCGGCCCGCCTCGTCGAGAGCCACAAACTGACCTTCTGGATACACCAAGAGGTGTCGCTCCAAGTGCTCGCGACGCCAGAGGAACTCCTCGGGGAACGGGGGCGGAAAGCAAGAACGCTGCAAGGCCACCACGCCCGCGAGGTGTTCGGGACCCATCTGTACGACCGAGACGCTCACAGCGTGATGCCCAGCACGTCGAGGATCCTTTGGAAGTCCTCTTCGTTGGCGAAGTCGAGCTGGATGCGCCCGCCGCCTCCGCCGCTCAGCTTGATCTTGGTCGGCGCGCCGAAGTGTCTTGCGATCCGGTCTTCGAGCTCGGCGCGTTCGGCCGAGAGGTAGTTGGACAGCGTGGGCTTCGAACGAGCTCTGGCGGGTTCGGAAGCGATGAGCCGCTCGACGTCTCGGACGGTCAACCCCCGTTCGCGGATCAGGTGGAACACGGCCAGTTGGCGTTCGGGCTCGTCGGTGCCGAGCAGGGCGCGGGCGTGCCCTTCGGTGATCTCGCCGGCCTCAACGGCATCTTGGACGACCAGGGGCAGCCGGAGCAACCGGACCGTGTTCGCCACCGTGCTGCGGGTTTTGCCCACGCGTTGGGCCACGTCCTCTTGCTTCAGGCCGAAATCGAGCATGAGCCGCTCGTAGGCGCGGGCAGCTTCAATCGCCGAGATGTCCTCGCGTTGGATGTTCTCGATCAGGGCCATCTCCAGCGACGATTGCGACGAGGCCGAGCGGACGACGACGGGCACCCGCTTGAGGCCGGCCAGTTTGGAGGCGCGCCAACGCCTCTCGCCCGCGATCAGTTCGTAGCGGTCGTCGCCGATGGGGCGGACCACCAGGGGTTGGATGACGCCGACTTCGCGGATCGAGGCGGCGAGTTCGGCGAGCCCTTCGTCTTGGAACCGCGTGCGCGGCTGGAGCATGTTGGGGACGATCGCCTCGATCGGCACGTCGCCTTGGCTCTCGTCGCCTGTTGCGGCGGTCTCGCCGACGAACTGCGACAGCCCTTTGCCTAGCCCACGACGCAACGGAAGACCTCCTGGCCGGATTCGATCACGCGTCCATTATGTTCCGTTGCGGCTGGTGGGCGATGAGGGACTCGAACCCCCGACATCCTCGGTGTAAACGAGGCGCTCTACCAACTGAGCTAATCGCCCGCGACGCCGGTGAACAAAACCGGACGGCGTCCGTTTGGTCTTTTGAGAGTAGCCCTAGCGAACGCGTCGTCCGGTGCCGCCATTGTAGCACCGGCGACGCTTCGTCGCATTCAGAGTTGGCATTTCGCGCCGATGTGTGTAGAATGTGGATCAACGGATTGTCATGAGGTTCATAATCGCCTTCGTCGCGCCATGGATGGTCGCGGCAACGGTTCTGGCCCAGACGAACCACGCGCCCGCCGAGGTGGTGTACCCGCCCTTCGGCGCAAGCAAAGGTTCCGCCTGGCGTGTCGGCGAGGAGTGCTACCTGGCCGAGTCGGTCGTTGCCGCCTGGGGATGGAAAGTCTCGTTTGAAAAGAACGAGGCTGTGGTTTCTGTCGAGAGCCACACGTTCCGCACCAATTTCAAGGTCTTCTCGCAGGTCCGCTCGCTGCCCGTGCGCTCGCTGGTCGCCGCATTCGGCGGCGCGACGGCTTGGCGCAAGGAACGCGACAGGCTGGACGTTTGGTCCAAGCTCAAGACCGTCGAGTTGAACCAAGGCCATCTGGAGGTCGCGAGTTCGTTGCCGACCCGGCCCGCCATCACGTACAACGCCAACCCGCCCTCGCTGGTCGTGGAGTTGCGTGGCGTGCGGATGGATGGCGACACCGCCGTGGCCTTGCCCCGCGAAGCGACGGTCCGCGAGGTCGAGGCTGGGCATATCCGCATCGTGGTGCCCTGCGAGCCAGCTTCGGCGATGCCCGCATGGCGGGCGGGATTGGGCTCTTCGTTCAAGCTGGATGTCTCCGCCGTGCTGGCGAAGGCTGCGCCCGAGAACACAACGCCCGTCGCGACCCGCGTGACCACGGTCGAGCGACCCAAGCAGGCCGACCCGCCGCCCGTGATCGTTCAGACGCCCCCCGTGCAAGAGCCGCCGGTCCAGCAGACGCCGCCGGTCCAGGCGCCTCCGGTTCAGCAGACGGGCCAGACCGATGTCGAGAAGCCGCCGGTCGAGCCCGAGGAATGGCAAGGGCCGCCCAAGCCCGACTACGTGTTCGGTTCGTGGAAGGTCGAGGCCGACGGCGCGCGCGAGACGCTTCTCGCGCTGCCCTATCGCGGCCAAGCGCTCGAGTCGCCCCGCGTCCACCGACCCGAACTCAACATGGTGGTGGTCGAACTGCCGGACGCACGCTTGGACGACGCCGCTCAGTCGATGGCTCCGCTTGCTTCGGCGACGGGGCGAGCCGAGAATACCGAAACCGGCCTCCGGGTGACGTTCACGTTCCCCCGAGCCGTTGGCGTTCAGTTCCACGAACTTCCGGGGCTCTACCGCATTCGCATCGTCAAGCCGGACATCAAGGATGGTCGTCTGGCGGGCAAGACCGTGGTGCTCGACCCCGGGCACGGTGGCAACGACCCCGGAGCGCAGCCCAGCACCAAGGAGACCTCGGAGAAGCTCCTGACCCTGAGCATCGCAAAGAAGACCGCCGAGAAGCTGTTGGCTGCGGGGGCCACGGTGCTGATGACGCGCGAGACCGACGTGTTCGTGCCCCTCGGCGACCGGCCCGCGCTGGCCAACCGCCACAGGGCCGACTTCTTCGTCAGCATCCACATCAACTCAAACGCCCGCCCGAACAGCACCAGCGGCACGATCACCTTCTATCACAAGGAAGACCCGATCGGGAAGCTGCTGGCCGAGTGCCTCCAACAGGAGATCGTCCGCACGAGCGGCTTGCGCGGCATAGGCGTTTGGAGCGATCAACGCATCTACAACAGCGGATTCGCCGTCCTAAGAGGAGCGCGGGTCCCAGCGGTGCTGCTCGAACTCGGGTTCATCAATCACAATCACGATCGAAAGGTCATGCAGACCGCCGAGTTCCAAGACTCGGTCGCGACGTCCATCGTCAAAGGGCTCAAGGTGTATCTCGGTGAAGCATAGGAACATGGGAAT